>BEIC01000142.1 GCA_002898875.1 bacterium HR26 | reverse complement strand
CCGGGCGTGCGCGTCACCGACCCCAAGGCCGCCCAGTGCGGCGAGGTGCTCAAGGGCGTGCTCAAGCCCCACCAGTGCAAGCTCTTCGGGCGGGAGTGCACGCCTGAGCACCCGATCGGCGCACTGATGGTCTCCAGCGAGGGAGCCTGCGCGGCCTACTACCACTACATCCATCGCGCTGCGGCAGTGGCGGACTGAACCATGGCGACGACGATTACTGTTTCCTTCCGCGATCCGCGCATCGAGCTCGCCCACGGCGCCGGGGGCAAGGCGACCCGGCGGCTGATCGAGGGACTGTTCCTGCCCCTGCTGGCCAACCCGGCCCTCCTCGAGCTGGCGGATGCCGCCCTGCTCGAGGTCGGCGAGAGCCGGCTGGCGATGACGACCGATGCCTTCGTGGTCAAGCCCCTGCGCTTTCCCGGCGGCTCGATCGGCGAACTCGCCGTCCACGGTACGGTCAACGACTTGGCCGTGGTGGGCGCGCGGCCGCTGGCGCTCTCGGCCGCCTTCATCCTGGAGGCCGGTATCGAGAGCGACCTGCTCCAGGCCGAGGTGGAGGCGATGGCGCGGGCCGCTGCGGAAGCTGGGGTCACAGTCGTGACCGGCGATACCAAGGTGGTCGAGCACGGCTCGGCCGACGGCATCTACATCGCGACCACCGGCGTGGGGCTCGTCGACCCGCGGGTTACGCTCGGGGCCGGCCAGGTGCAACCCGGCGATCAGATCCTGGTCTCCGGACCGGTTGGCGACCACGGCGTGACGATCCTGCTGGCCCGCGGCGACCTGGACCTCGAGGCCGACCTGCAATCGGACACCCGACCGATTACGCCCCTCGTCCAGGCGGTGATCGAGGCGGCCGCGCCCGGCCTGCGCTGGATGCGTGACCCGACGCGCGGCGGGGTGGCGTCGGCGCTCAACGAGCTAGCCCGGGACTGCGGCCATGGGATCGTCCTCTTCGAGGAGACCATCCCGATCCGGGAGGCGGTGCGCGGCGCCTGCGAGATCCTGGGGCTCGATCCACTGCACGTGGCGAGCGAGGGGCAGTTCCTGGCCGTGGTCGCGCCGGACTACGCCGAGGCGGCGCTGGCCGCGCTCCGCGCGACGCCCGGCGGCGAGGGCGCAGCGCTGATCGGGGAGGCTCGCCCGGAGCCGGCGCGCACCGTGCTGGCGCTGACCGCCTATGGCGGGTCACGAGTGGTCGATATGCTGGTCGGCGATCCCCTGCCGCGCATCTGCTAGCTCCAGACGCGACCAATCCCCGCAGGAGACAGGAGGCGAGACCGATGGCACGCCCGCTCGCGGCGCAGATTCGCGATCGACTGCTCGAGCGCAACGCGCTCTCCCAGGCCTTCTTCCCGGCGGAGTCCGCGCGGCTGGCCGCTATTTGCCGGCGCATGGCCGAGCGCTTCCTCGACGGAGGACGCCTGCTCGCCTTCGGCCGCGGCCCCTATGCCACCGATGCCCAGCACGTGTCCGTAGAGTTCATCCATCCGGTGATCGTCGGGAAGCGGGCCTTGCCGGCGCTCGACCTCAGCCTCGCGTTCGAGCCCTGGCTCGAGGCGATCGCAACCCCGCAGGACATCGTGATGGGGTTCGGCCCGCCGGAGGGCGATCCGGCAGTGCGCGCGGCCCTGGCGGTCGCCCACCGGCGCGGCGCGCTCACACTGTCGCTCCCGGGGCACGATGGCGAAAGCGACTACGCCGTGACGACGCCGAGCGTGGACCCTTTCATCCATCAGGAGTTCCTGGAGATCCTCTACCACACACTCTGGGAGACCGTGCACGTCTTCTTCGAGCATCGCCAGCTCGCTAGCGATGACGTCGGCGAGACGGCCGTCTTCTACCCGTTCCTCGGCGGCGAGCAAGTCGATCTCCGGCAGGTCGAGCCCGAGGTGGCGCGCTCCATCGTCATGAAGGCGCAGGACGACGAGCGCTTGCGCGCCGAGATCGCGGACGAGCAGGCGGAGCTCATCGCCCGAGCCGCGGAGGCGATCGCCGAGCGGGTGGCGCGTGGCGGCAAGCTTATCTGCTTCGGCAACGGCGGCTCGGCGACGGACGCCAACGATCTTGCCCTCGACTGCGTCCTGCCGCCAGCGGGCTACCACCCGATCCCGGCCATCTCCCTCTCGCTCGAACCGGCCAACCTGACCGCCATCGCCAACGACGTCGGGCAGGAAGTCATGTTCCTCCGCCAGCTCATCCCGCACGAGCAGGCGGCCGATGTCGCGGTCGGGATCTCGACGAGCGGGAGCTCGAAGAACGTGATCATCGCGCTGGAAGAGGCGCGGAAGCACGGCTTGCTGACCGTCGGGCTGCTGGGCTACGACGGCGGCGAGATCCTGCGGCGTAAGCTGGTCGACTACGCCATCGTCGTGCATTCCGACTACATCCCACGCATCCAGGAGGCCCAGGCTTCGGCGTATCACGTCTTGCGCGAGGCGCTGGAGGTGGTGCTCTATGGGACGGCTTGAGCTGTATGGCACGCGGTGGTGCCCCTATACGGCTGAGCTGCGAGAAGCGCTCGAATGGCGCGGGACGACCTTCGTCGAGTACGACGTCGAGGCCGACCCAGCAGCCCGCGAGCGGCTCCTCCAGCTCACCGGCGGGGTGCACACTGTGCCGGTGCTGGTCGAGGACGGGCGAGTCGTCGAGATCGGGTGGCAGGGCCGTGGCTGTACCATTTGAGCGGGCACGCGAGCGCGCCGCTCGGCGTATCCGGATCACCGGCATCGTCCAGGGGGTAGGCTTCCGCCCCTTCGTCTACCGTGTGGCCCTGAGCCACCGGGTGGACGGATGGGTGCTCAACCACGAAGGCGGCGTCGAGATCCACGCGGAGGGCTCCCCTGAGTCGCTCGCCGCGTTCCTCGACGAGCTCCAACATCGCCCGCCTCCAGCAGCCCGCATCGCGGGCCTGGAGTCCGTGCCGGTCCCGGCAGAGGGGTTCGAAGGCTTCTCCATCCTGGAGAGCCAGAAGGCGGCGCTCCCTACAGTGCGCATCTCGCCGGACCTGCCGGTATGCCAGGCCTGCCTGCGCGAGCTGTTCGACCCGCGCGACCGGCGCTTCCACTATCCCTACATCAACTGCACCGACTGCGGGCCGCGCTACAGTATCATCCTGAGCCTGCCCTACGACCGCCCCCGCACGACCATGCGCGACTGGCCGATGTGCCCGGACTGCGCTCGGGAGTATGCCGATCCGGCCGATCGGCGCTTCCATGCGCAGCCGGTGGCTTGCCCGCGCTGCGGCCCGAACTACCTGTTGCGCGTCGACGACCAGGTGCTCGCGCGCGGCGAGGACGCGATCGTGGAAGCGGTGCGCTGGCTCAAGGCTGGCCGGATCCTCGCAGTCAAAGGGATTGGTGGGTACCACCTCGCCTGCGACGCCCGCGACACAGCTGCAGTCATGGCGCTGCGCGAGCGGAAGTTCCGCAAGGAGAAGCCCTTCGCCCTCATGGTGCGCGACCAGGACGTCGCGCAGCGCCTGGCGGAGATGGACGAGGCGGCGCTCGCCCTCCTCGGCTCGATCGCACGGCCGATCGTCCTCGCGCCGGCAAGGGTGGAGCTCCCAGGCGTGGCCCCGGACAACCGTGACCTCGGCCTGATGCTGCCGTACACCCCGCTGCACCATCTCCTCTTCGCGTTCGGCGCGCCCGAGGTCCTCGTCATGACCAGCGCCAACCGCTCGGAGGAGCCGATTGCCTACCGGGACGACGACGCCTTCGAGCGGCTGTCGGGCATCGCCGACGCCTTCCTGGTCGGTGAGCGGCCGATCGCCCGGCGAGTGGACGACTCGGTCGCGCGGGCCGGCCCGTTCGGCCCGATGATCCTACGTCGATCGCGCGGCTACGCGCCCAGCGCGGTCGCGACGCTCCCGACTCACCGGCCGATCCTGGCGGTCGGCGCCGACCTCAAGAACACCGTGACGCTCGTGGTCGACGGGCAGGCGTTCGTGAGCCAGCACATCGGTGACCTGGACCACTACTCAGCCTTCCGCGCCTTCACCGAGACAGTACAGGATCTGTGCCGGATGTACGAGGTGCGGTTGGAAGACGCGCTGGTGGTCCACGACGTGCATCCGGAGTACGTCTCGACGAGATACGCCCTGGAGCTTCCCGGCGAGCGCCTCGGCGTGCAGCACCACCGCGCCCACATCGCCAGCGTCCTGGCCGAGCGCGCGATGTGGGAAACTCCAGTGCTCGGCTTCGCCTTCGACGGCACCGGCTACGGCGACGACGGCACGATCTGGGGCGGCGAGGTCTTCGTCGGATCACTGGAGAGTGGCTTCGAGCGCGTCGCTCACCTGCGCCCGGCGGCCCTGCCCGGCGGCGACGCCGCCGCGCGATGGCCAGTGCAGGCGGCAGCCGGCTTCCTGACCCAGCTCCCGGATCTGCCGGACCTCTCGGTACCGCCGTTCACCTTCCCCGAGCGCTACCAGCAAGCCCGTGAGCTGGTAAGAAAGGGCGTGCGCACGTTCCCCACGACCTCGGTCGGGCGGCTCTTCGACACGGTGGCCGCATTGCTCGGCTTCACCCGCGGCATCACCTTCGAGGGGCAGGCGGCCATCTGGCTCGAGCACCTGGCGCGGACAGCGCCACCGGTCCAGCCGTACCCCTTCCCGCCGGAAGGGCGCGAGCTCGACTTTCGCCCCCTGCTCGCGGCTGTCATAGAAGACCGGTTACGTGGCCGCGACCCTGCCGAGATCGCGCGCGCCTTCCACGAGGCGATCGCCCAGGCCATCGAGCAGGTCGCGCTGCGGCACGCTGAAGGGGAGGGGATTCGCCACGTCGTCCTCTCCGGCGGCGTGTTCCAGAACAGCCTGCTGCTCGCCCGCGTCAAGGACCGGCTCGGCACCTGCCCAGACCTCGTCGTCCTGGTGAACCGCGAGGTGCCGCCGAACGATGGGGGTATCAGCCTGGGCCAAGCCGCGGTCGCGGCATTCGCGCAGCGCTGAGCGGGCTCGTCTACCTGGCCGGGTACTGTTGGCATCGCCTTCTATGTGCGGTCCGTCCCCTGCTCTGCTGCCCTGTTCACGGGCACCTGCACGAGATGTCGGAGCTGGGAGAAGCGCAAGTCCTGCCGCTGGACAAGTGCCAGGTACGAGCCGAAGCGGGCATCAGCCGTTGCCTCATCGATGAGGTCGAGGGGGTCGTAGTGATCGTCGCCGTCCGGCGGGAAGAGGCGGCGGATCTGATAGGTCGTGGTGCGCTCGGCGGGGATACGGCCGATATCGCGGATCAGCCGACGCATCTCACGCGGCTTGAGCCGCTGGCCATACTGCGCACCGGCGGCGGTCGAGATCGATTCGTTGATGAGGGTGCCCATGAAGTCGTTGCAGCCGGCATTGAGGCAGAACTGCGCGAACTTCGGCCCCTCCTTCACCCACGAGGCTTGGAGGTTGGGAATCCAGTTGTTGAGCATGACGCGCGAGACCGCATACATCTTGACCACCTCGGCGCCGGTCGCCCCCGGGCGAACGCCCGGCACGAGCCGCTTGCGGTACATCGGCGCCTCCTCGGCGACGAACGAGAGCGGGACGAACTCCGTGAAGCCACCCGTCTGGCGTTGAATCTCACGGAGAAGCGCGAGGTGAGCCGCCTTGTGGCGGTTCGTCTCGACATGGCCATACATGATGGTTGCCGTGGTCGGGATACCGAGCCGGTGCGCTGTTGTGATGACCTCGATCCACTGGGCAACCGTGATCCGGCCGGGGGAAATACGCTTGCGAAGCTCATCGTCGAGGATCTCCGCCGAGGTGCCGGGCAGTGAGCCGACCCCTGCCTCCTTGAGCGCCCTCAGGTAGTCTTCAACCGAGCAGCGTGCCCGCACAGCGCCGTACCAGACTTCCTCAGGGGAGAAGCCATGAATATGGAGTTCCGGCAGCTCGCGCCTGATCGCCCGTGCCAGGTCGACGTAGTAGTACCCGCTCATCTTCGGCGGCAACCCGGCCTGGATGCAGACCTCGGTCGCGCCGAGTTCCCACGCTTCGCGTGCCCGGCGCACCACCTCCTCGATCGGGAGAAAGTAGGCCTCCTCCTCACGGTGGCCTCGCGAGAACGCGCAGAATCCACAGCGCTTGATGCAGACGTTCGTGAAGTTGATGTTGCGGTTGATCACGTACGTCACGACATCGCCGACGCGCCGACGGCGCAGCTCATCGGCCACGAGGATCAGCGCGTTCACCTCCAGTCCCTCGGCCGCGAAGAGGCGCTCGGCTTCCTCAACTGTGATGTCTTCTCCCCCGAGCGCTCGGTCGAGAATCCGAGCGAACTCGCGGTCGAGCTGGTCGAGCACCCGCCGCCACAGCCCGTCGAGCTGGCTCAGCGAGCCTGCTGTCCTTTCCTGCGATCCCATCACCGGGCACCCCCTTCGTGTCTCGCGGTCTGAGCCGACCCCAATGGCTCGCCCTCGACCGCGCGCCGCACCAGACCCGTCTCATCGACGAGCGCAGCGACGCGCGGTCGCAGCGCTGGAGGGATCCAGCGCTCACCTTCCCGCACGTACTCGGGGTAGAGCGCGAGCCGCTCACGCAAGGTGAACCCTTCGGCACGACACACGTCGTCGAGCTCGGCGACCTTGGGCCACGGCGCTTCCGGGTTTATCCAGTCGCAGGTGACCGGAGAGATTCCGCCCCAGTCGTTCAGGCC
>BEIC01000141.1 GCA_002898875.1 bacterium HR26 | reverse complement strand
ATCGCCAGGGCACTCGGTGATGTTGTAGTCGCGGTGACCACCGATATTCGGAACGTCGACCAGGTCGCGGAAGTAGGAGATGCCGCCGGGGTCGATCTGGGGGGCCCGTTCCCGGATCAGGCGCATCAGGGAGTCGATCGCGGGTTGTGGCGGGGCAGCCGACGTGAAGTCGCCGAGGACCGCGATACCCATGGTGCCGGTGTTGTACCCGGCAGTGTGCGCGCCGACGACGTTCGGCCCGCCGTAGCGGCCTTCGTAGACGTTACCCTGCCAGTCGACCAGGAAGTTGTAGCCGATATCCCCCCACCCCTGTGTGATGGCATGGTACGCGTAGATGGCTCGCACCGTGGCCGCAGGGTCGGGCGGGTTATTCTGGGTGACCGTGTGATGGATGATGATCTTCTCCACTGGCGCGTAGCTGGGCGGCCAGATCTCCCTGCCGTTCTCGTCGAAGCGAAGCGATTCGTCGGCACCCCAGCCGGCGCGGGGGATGATCCACCCGTCGATCAACGGCGTCTCGGCGAGGAAGCGCAGCTCCTGGCCGCGCGTGTCGACACAGCCCAGCTCCACCTCTTCGAGCTGTACCGGTGAGCCATCGATCCCTGGCTCGAGCTGGACGCGGTACTGCAGGGCTGTGCTCGGTTCCAGCAGCACCGGAGCCGCGTAGATCTTGCCGTCGGGCTGCAGCGGGTTGGCATGAGGGTCAGGTTCCAAGAAGATCCAGTCGGTCCAGCGTTGGCCATCCGGGCTGGCGCGCATCGCGAGCGCCAGGCTGGCGCCGGGAGGCACGGCGGCCTTCCAGCTTACCTCGATACTATTGAACGGATTCGGGGTCGTGAAGGGTGGGGAGATATAGGTCCCGGATCCTGGGAAGATGCCACGCTCCACCCAACTGATCCGGGTAATCGCGCGGGCTATAGGGTGCGGCAAGCGAATCTCGGTCAACGTGGCCAGGACCAGGCCCCCCGCGACCTGGAGGAACGCTCGCCGCGTCATCCGCGGCTGTCTCACGATCCCTTCCCTTCCCAACACACGGCCGCTCGCTCGTGTGTCCGGCCTTTGCGCTCCTTATGGTACTCCCCTGGTGGTGTACGATCAAATTGTACGGACAGTGCCGGCTGCCCCCTTCGTGGCCACTCCAGGGTGGTGTATGCTGAGCGCAGTGAGCGCGATCACAGAGGGCGTTGCGCGATGATGGCGGGGCTACTGGAGCAGCCGGCTCACGGGCAGAAGCGCAGAGCAGGCGTCGTTGCGCTCGCTGGGCTCTCGCTACTTGCGCTGGCCGGCTTCCTCGCGCTGCCCTGGCCGCTGGAGGAGAAGTCGCTGGCCGCGCTGCACGGGCTCTGTGCCCAGCGTCCGAGCCACTCATTCTGGTTTGCGGGCAGCCGGCTTCCCTTCGATGCCCGGATGACCGGGATTTACGGAGCCTTCCTGTTGACCGTCGGATACCTAGCGGTCGCCGGTCGACTGCGCCGGGCCGGCCTGCCCAGCCTGCCGATCCTCGCTTTCCTGGCCGCTGGCGTCCTGGCGCTCGGCATCGATGGGGTAAACGCGCTGTTGCAGGACCTCCGGCTGCCCACGCTCTATGAGCCGCAGAACTGGCTCCGGTTCGTCACCGGCGCCTGGACCGGCACCCTGCTCGGCGTTGTCCTGTGGATCGCGGCGAACGCCGTGATCTGGCGGCCAGAGGCGAACTCCCTTCGGGCGGTGCTCGACGGGCCGCGCGACCTACTGGTCCTGGGCCTGCTCAGCACGGCGCTGGGCTGGTTGGCGATGAGTGGCTGGCGACCGCTCTACTGGCTGCTGGTGCTCTTTCTGGTGCTCGCTGCAGTGACGCTGCTGGCGCTGCTGGCGTTGCCGGCCGTCCAGCTTCTGCGCCGTCGCGAGCAGCAGGTCGAGGCGCTGGTCGAGCTCGGCTGGCCGGCGACCGCCTCGCTCGCGCTGGCCTGCGCCTTCATGGCAGCGACCAGCGGCCTGCGGTTCCTGATCGAATGGATGGCCGGCATCCCTTCGCTCCCGTAGATCGGTGCGGGCTTGTGTGGCTCCACGTACGTCTCGAGATGAAGGTGGCGGATAGGCGACATGCCTCGGGATATACCGCTCGGTAACGGCAGGCTCCTCATCAACTTCGACCATACCTACACGCTGCGTGACGTGTACTTCCCTCGCGTGGGGCAGGAGAACCACACGCAGGGGCGGCTCAACCGGTTTGGCCTCTGGATCGATGGCCGCCTGGCTTGGCTCAGCGACCCTGGGTGGGAGCGCGACCTGCGCTACGAGGCCGGTACGCTGGTCAGTCACGTCACGCTTCGCCACCCTGAGCTGCGAATCCAGCTCCAGATCAACGACGCGGTGGACCTCGAGCACGACATCTGGCTACGCCGCGTGGCGGTGCGCGAGCTCGACGGTCGCCCCCGGCGGGCGTGGCTCTTCAACCACTTCGACGGCTACCTCTGGGGTTACGCCGACGGCGAGACGGCGTACTACGAGCCGGAGGACCGCGCGCTGGTCCACTACAAGGGGAAGCGCTACTTCTGGTTCTCCGGCTGGGCCGGTCCAGAGCCGGGGTACCACGCATATGCGACCGGCAATAAGGCCTTTCGCGGGCGCGAGGGCACCTGGCGCGATGCTGAGGACGGCCTGCTCAGTGGAAACGTAATCGCTCAGGGCTCGGTCGACTCGATCGGAGGGTTGAGCCTCGATCTACCGGCCGGACAGGAGACGGTGGCCTATTTCTGGATGACGGCAGGTTTCCGCCACGCCGACGTCCGCGAACTCCATCACCTGGTGGTCACTGCCGGCCCGGAGTTCATCCTGAACCGGGTGCGCCACTACTGGAAAAACTGGGCCAACCATCGCACGCGGCGCTTCGAGTCCCTTTCGCCCTCGGTCGAGCAGCTCATGCGTCAGAGCCTGCTGATCCTGTGCACCCAGATCGACCGGGACGGGGCGATCATTGCCGCCAACGACTCCGACATCCTCCAGTTCGGCCGGGATACCTACAGCTACATGTGGCCTCGCGATGGGGCCTTGATCTCGATGGCGCTCGACAAGGCGGGCTACCCCGAGCTGAGCCGGCGCTTCTTCCTCTTCGTCCACGAGCTGGTCACGCACTATGGCTTCTTCCTGCACAAGTACAACCCGGACGGCTCGGCCGGCTCGAGCTGGCATCCCTGGTCCACGCCCAGCGGTGAGCTGCAGTTCCCGATCCAGGAGGACGAGACCGCGCTCGTCCTCCACGCGCTGTGGGAACACTACCAGCGCTACCACGACATCGAGCTGATCCGCCAGCTCTACCAGCCGATGGTCGTCCCCTGTGCCCGCTTCCTGGCGTCGTACCGGGATCCGCGCACGGGCTTGCCATTGCCCTCGTACGATCTCTGGGAAGAGCGACATGGAGTCCATGCCTTCACTGTGGCGACAGTCTGGGCCGGGCTCCGGGCGGCGTCTCGCCTGGCCCGGATCTTCGGCGATGATGAGCTGGCGAGCGGCTGGGAGCAGGCGGCCGAGGAGATCCGTGACGCGGCGCTTCGTGTCTTCTACGACCCTGAACTCGGCCGCTTCGTCCGCACGGTCATGGTAGACGGTTGCGGAATTGTCACCCGGGACGCGACGCTCGATGCCAGCCTGGCCGGCCTGTTCCAGTTCGGGCTGGTGCCAGCGGGCGACCCGCGCATGGTCAAGACGATGCAGGCGGTGGAGCAGCGGCTCTGGTGCCGGACACCGGTCGGTGGGCTGGCCCGGTACGAGGACGACTACTACTACCAGGTCAGCCGCGACGTGGCCAACGTGCCCGGCAACCCCTGGTTCGTCTCCACCCTCTGGCTGGCCGATTGGTACATCGCCCGCGCGGTCTCGCCGACTCACCTGGAGCGGGCGCGCGAGCTGATCGAATGGGTAGCGCAGCATGCGCTACCGAGCGGGGTGCTCGCCGAGCAGGTCCACCCCTACACCGGCGAGCCCCTCTCGGTCAGCCCCCTGAGCTGGAGCCACGGCACCTTCGTCTCAACTGTGCTCGACTTCCTGGCCAAGGAGGAGCAGCTCGCTCGCTCTGGCTGGGCGGCACTCCTGGGTTGAACGTGCCCGCTTGCCTAGCGCCCGCCGGGCCAGCGGCCGTACCAGTCGAACACCTCCTCCGAGAGGCCAACCACGACGTTCTTGACCTGCGTGTACAGGTCGAGCGCGTGCCGGCTGAGCTCGCGGCCAATGCCGCTCTGCTTGAAACCGCCGAACGGTGCCTCCGGCGGGTTGATCACCGGGTAGTTGATGCTGATGTTCCCCGCCCGGATGCGGGCCGCGAGCTTGTGGGCCCGCTTGATGTCGTTCGTCCAGATGGTCGCGCCGAGCCCGTAGATGGTGTTGTTGGCCAGCGCGACAACCTCATCCTCGTCGCGGAACGGGATCACCGAGAGGACTGGCCCGAAGACCTCCTCGCGGGCGATCGTCATGTCGTTGCGCACGTAGTCGAAGACAGTCGGCTCGACGAAGTTCCCGCGCTGGAGATCGGCCTTGTCGGGCCGCTTGCCGCCCAGGCGCAGCTCGGCGCCCTCGCTCCTGGCCTTCTCGACGTAGCCGAGCACGCGCTCGCACTGGCGCCGCGAGACCAGCGGGCCCATCTGGGTGGTGTCGTCCAGCGGGTCCCCGATCCGGATCCTGGCCGCCTTGGCGAGGAAGTCGTCCATGAACCGGTCATGGATCGACTCGTGCAGGAAGAGCCGGGTGCGGGCGGTGCAGCGCTGGCCGGCGTTGCTGAAGACCGCAAAGAGCGAGCCGTTGACAGCCTCCTCCAAGTTGGCGTCCGGGAAGACGATGTTCGGTGACTTCCCACCCAGCTCCAGCGAGACCTTCTTGATGGTGCCAGCGCTGAGCCGGAGGATCTGGCGTCCGGTCTCGGTCTCGCCGGTGAACGCGATCTTGTCCACCATCGGATGCTCGCAGATCGCTGCACCCACCTCGTTGCCCGGCCCGGGAAGGACGTTGACGACGCCCTCGGGGATACCCGCCTCCAGGCAGATCTGGCCGAGGACCAGCGCGGTGATCGGGGTGTAGCTGGCCGGCTTGAGCACGACGGTGTTGCCGGCAGCCAGCGCCGGGGCAAGCTTCCAGGCCGCCATCAGGATCGGGAAGTTCCAGGGGATGATCTGCCCGCAGACGCCGTAGGGCTCGCGCACGGTGTAGTCGAGCAGCGGGCCGTTCATCGGGATGGTCTCGCCCCAGATCTGGCCGGCGAGGTTCGCATAGTACTCGAAGCAGTTGGCGGCGCTGGCCACGTCCATGCGCGATTCGACGATGATCTTGCCGCAGTTGAGCGTCTCCAGCCGGGCGAGCTCTTCCTGCCGCTCGCGCAGGATCTCGGCTACCCGGCGCAGGCGCCTGGCCCGCTCGTTCGGCGTCATCCGGCCCCACGGTCCCTCGTCGAACGCGCGCCGGGCAGCTCGGACGGCGCGGTCCACATCCTCCTTGCCCGCACGAGCGACCCGGCCGATCACCTCATTGGTGGTCGGGTTCAGCGTCTCGAATGTCTCGCCGGAGGCTGCGGGGACGAACTGGCCATCGATCAGGAGCTGGTACTCCTTCACCTCAGTTCCTACTGCCATCGCTGGCCTCCTTTCAAAACACCCGGTTCCAGGGCTTGAGCTGGATCTCCTGGAAGACGCCAGCCTCGTAGAACGGATCCTGCTCGATGAGCTGGCGCGCTTCCTCCTCGGACTCCGTCTCATAGATGATCAGCGCCCCGCTGTCGTCGGTGAACGGGCCGGAGGCCCAGAGTTTTCCGGCTTCCTTGAGCTGGGAGAGGTACTGGCGGTGCGTCGGGCGGACTTCGGCAATCTTCTCCGGGTTCCCGTACCGGATAAACGCAGCGTACTTCACGACCGCATCCTCCTTTACTTGTCTTCCTGGCAGCAGTGTAGCGCGGGGGAGCGCAACGTGGGAGGGGGTATTGGCTGTGCCGAAATCTCGCCTCGGGCCGAGAGCGCCAGTGTTAGGACACGGCAGGCCGCTCGCTTAACTCGCCCACCTCTGCAGTGCTTCTTCCCAGCCCTCGACCGTGCCGTTCTTGAACAACACGACAGTCTGTTCCTGGACAGCGGTCTTGGCACCCTGGGTCGTCCGCTCACCGGCGACGGCCGGGAGGGCACGCAGGCCAGCGGCCCGGAGCGCCTCTGCGCGGCGCACTGCTCGCTCGACATCGCCGCGGTCGACCCTCGCAGAAATCTCGACGACCAGCCAGACTTCGCCAGCGTCCGGCTGGTACCGCGGCACGCCGGTGACCAGAAGGTCGGCGCGCAGGAGTTCCTCGGCCGCCCAGCGGGGCAGGCGGTCGTCGTACTGGTCAACCGCCTCGCTCGGCCAGACCAGCCGGAGACGGCGGAGCAGCGGGCCGAAGTACGCGGACGGCCGCTGGATGTAGCGCCACTCCAGTCGGTAGCCGCGGAACTCCGAGCGGAGGTTCGCCAGGTCACGCTCGATCACGTCGACCCGGGCGATAAGTCGCTCTAGCCGCTGCTCGGTGCGCACCTGGGCTTGAGCGAGCTCGTCGACGCGGGCGGTAAGCTGCTCCATGCGCACGGTGAGGTCATCGACCCGAGCCGTGAGCTGCTCCAGCCGCACGGTCAGGTCATCGACGCGGGCGGTGAGGCGGGCGATCTGCTCCTCGACCTGCACCATCCGCTGGGTGAGCTCGTCGACGCGGGCGGTGAGCTGCTCCATCCG
>BEIC01000140.1 GCA_002898875.1 bacterium HR26 | reverse complement strand
TCGGTGGGCCGGAAGATGCCCTGGTCGAAGTAGTCGCCGCCGAGCAGGACCAGCTCGGCCTGCCAGTCGCGAGCAGCGCGGATCGCCGCTCGCGTCAGCCGCTCAGCGGAGCCCGGGCCGCCAAAATGGAAGTCGGTCAGGAAGGCGAGCCGTGCACCTGCTAGCCGCGGGGGAAGGTCAGGGAGGGTGATTCGGAGCATCAGCCGCCGCAGCCGGCGCGGCTCGACCAGCCAGCTATAGGCAGTGAGGAGAGCGCCGAGCGCCATCGTACCCGCGAGTGCCACAGCGGCCTTCTGCGCGATCTGGGGTGTCCTGAACACTCTATTCCCTTCACCGTCCGGTCGCCTTGGCCCGATCGCCAGGTGTCGAACGGCTGTTCTGTCGTATACTTGCCCCGGCAGCGACACGCCCGGTCTTCGGGAGAGGAGCGCGTGCCTAGGCACTGCCGAACGGGGAGTGTAGCAGGATCATGCCCGCAGAGCGACGCGCCGAGCGCCCGAATCGGCACGAGGCGATCACCCATGCGATGGAGGACTACCTCAAGGTCATCTACCTGCTCGAGGAAGAGCAGGGGCGCGTGAGCACCCAGGCGATCGCCGAGCACCTCAAGGTGCAGAGCCCTTCGGTCACGAACATGCTCAAGCGCCTGGCATCGCTGAGGCTGGTCGACCACACGCCATATCGCGGGGTGACGTTGACACCTTCTGGACGCCGCATCGCGCTGGAAGTCATCCGGCACCACCGCCTCCTGGAGCTGTACCTCACCGAGGCGCTCGGCTATTCCTGGGATGCTGTCCATGAGGAGGCCGATCGGCTGGAGCACAGCATCTCCGAGGAGCTGGAATCGCGCATCGACGCGCTGCTCGGCTACCCGAGCGCTGACCCCCACGGTCACCCGATCCCGACGCCAGAAGGTGAGCTGCCAGCCAGCGAGGCGACCCGGCTTGACCAGGTCGACGTCGGCAGCACGGTGACGATCGAGCGTGTCTCTGACCGGAACCCGGAGCAACTCCGCTACCTCGCGGCGCTCGGTCTCCTGCCCGGGGTGGAGGTAGCCGTGCTCGATCGCCTGCCCTTCGCCGGGCCGATGCGGGTCCGGGTCGGGGAGCAGGAGCACTACCTCAGCCGGGAGCTGGCGCATGCCGTCTTCGTCACTGTCCCGGCAGAGGGCGAGCGCTAGCGCCGCCCGGCTGACTTCTGCTATGATCTCCCTGGGATAGTGCGAACGTACGCAAAGACGTTCGCGACCGGGAGGCGTCGGCCGTGGTTGTCTATCGGTGGAACGAGCCGGATCCGCTCCCCGATGCCGCGTATGGGCTGGCCGATGCCGCGCTGCTGAGCCAGATCCTCTACCGGCGTGGCGTCAGGACTCCCGCCGAGGCGAGTGCCTTTCTCCGGCCATCGCTCGATCAGCTCGCAGACCCGAGGCTCCTCCCGGATGCCGGCGAAGCGCTGGCGCTGCTCCAGCGCGCGATCGAGCACCGCTGGCGGGTAGTCGTGTTCGGCGACTACGATGTCGACGGGATTACGGCAACGACGATCTTGACCCACGCGTTGCGCTCGCTGGGGCTGACCGTCCACCCGATAATCCCGCACCGGATTCGGGATGGGTACGGGCTACACCTGCCCGATGTGCCAGCGATCCTCGGCAGCGGCGCGCGGTTACTGGTCACGGTGGACTGCGGTACCGGCAGCGGGGAGGTGCTCGCGGCCGTCCGGCGGGCGGGTATCGAGGCAGTCGTGATCGATCACCACGTAGTCGGCGGCCACCGGCTTCCTGAAGGCGTGGCGTTCGTCTCGCCGCAGCGGCCGGACTCGTCCTACCCGTTCCGGAGCTTAGCCGCTGTGGGCCTGGCCTACCAGGTGCTGCGCCTGCTGCTCGGCGACGAGCGGGTTGCCCCGTACCTGCCGCTGGTCGCCCTCGGCACTGTGGCCGACGTGGTGCCGCTGGTCGGCGAGAACCGGGTGCTCGTCGCCGAGGGCTTGCGCCGGTTCGCTCAGGACGCCTCGCTGGGCCTGCGCGCGCTGGTCGAGGAGGCCGGCCTGCGTCTCGACCGCATCACGAGCTGGCACTGCGGCTTCATCCTCGGGCCGCGGATCAACGCCGCCGGCCGCATGGACGATCCCATGCTGGCCTTGCAGTTGCTCCTCACCCAGGATCCCTGGGAGGCACGCCGGCTGGCTCGGCGGCTCTCGGAGCTGAACAGCCGGCGGCAGCAGGAGATCGAGCGGATGCTGGCCGAGGCTGAGCGCAAGCTACAGCGACAGGCTGAGCTTCCGCGCGTGCTGGTGCTCGCCGATGAGGCGTGGAACGTCGGGCTGGTAGGGTTGGCGGCCAGCAAGCTGGCCTCGCGCTACGTCCGCCCGGTGGTCGTCCTGAGCCAGCAGCACGGGATCAGCCGAGGCTCGGCCCGCGGCGTCGCGGGCTTCGATGTCAGCCAGGCGCTGGCTGCCTGCCGCGACCTGCTCCTGGAGCACGGCGGGCACAGCGGCGCGGCCGGGCTGACGCTCGAGAGCGAGCGGATCGTGGAGCTGGAGGCGCGGCTCCTGGACTTCGCCAACGCCACCCTCGGCGATGATGACCTCGTCCCTGCGCTCGACCTCGACGCCGAGCTGTTCCCGGCGGAGCTGAGCCTGGAGACGACCGAGCTGCTCGCCGTCCTGGAGCCGTTCGGCCATGGGCACCCCACACCGCGCTTCTTCGTGCGGAACGTCGCCGTGCGCGATCTCCATCTGAGCCGGAACGAGCGGCACCTGCTGTTCACCGTCGTGCCCTGCGGCGGCTCACCGATCGGTGCCGTCTGGTTCGACGGCGCCGAGCACCGGGATGCTCTAGAGCGACTGGACCGAGTGGACCTGGCGTTCACCCTGCGGCACGACGCGTGGAATGGGATGCCGCGCGTCAAACTCGACGTGCTCGATTTCCGCCCGGCGACGACCGCCCCGCCGTCTTGATGGCGCGGACGAGCGCTTCGACCCGGCTTGGGCTGACCGGATTCTCGATGATCCCCTCTTCCTTGGTCCAGGTACCGACGATGAAGCCGCTGGCTGCGGGGAGGAAGGCCCCCACGCGCTCTGGCGTGACGCCGCTGCCGACGTAGATCGGTACGCCTGGGAAGAGCGCGCGCAGGCGCCGCAGCTCTTCGGGAGCTGCCGGCTGGCCGGTGGCGCTGCCGGTCAGGATCAGCGCGTCGGCCAGGCCACGCTCGAGCGCGTCGCGGGCGGCCTCCTCCAGCGAGACCGGACCCAGCGGCGCGGCGTGCTTGACCAGCACATCGGCCCAGATCTCGACCGGCGCGCCCAAGAGGCGCCGCAGCCGCAGCGTCTCGTCGGCCCGGCCCTCGATGATCCCCTGGTCGGTCAGCATGGCGCCGGTGTGCACGTTGACGCGGATGAACGAGGCACCGGTCACGGCAGCGATGCTGAGCGCAGCGACGGCATCGTTGCGGAGCACATTGACGCCGATCGGGAGCGACACGGCCGACCGCACTGCAGCGACGGCGAGGGCCAGCGCAGCCACGGTGTACGGCTCGACGCGGTCCTTGCGAAACGGGGCATCCCCATAGTTCTCGACGATGAGCGCGGATGCGCCGCCAGCCTCGTATGCCCGGGCGTCGCTGACGGCGCGCTCGATGATCTGCTCCATGCTCAGGCTGGCGCGCGGCGAGCCGGGCAGCGGGGGCAGGTGGACCACGCCGATGACCGGCTTCTCTTCGCTCCTGGCCGGTTGCAGTTGGCTGGTCTCAGACATGTAGTGCTCTCCGCGGGGCAGATGGTCCACCCTGGTCTCGGTCAGACGCCAGAGGATACTATAGCGTCGAGTGCCGGATGAAGGGCCTGCCGGGGCGCGGCTATGAGCGAGCAGAGGTCTCTGGATGCGAGCATGAGCATTCACGAGCTGGCCGCGCGTAGCGGCGTGCCTGGGCGGCGCATCCGCTACTACATCGCCGAGGGGTTGCTGCCGCCGCCGCGCGGTCGCGGCCGGGCCGCACACTATGGCCCCGAGCACCTGGAGCGGCTCGCCGAGATCCAGGCGCTGCGCAACCAGCGGCTGGGCCTCGACGAGATCAGGCAGCGCTTGCAGCGGTACACAGACAGTGCCAAGAGCCCGGCCGACGGCTCGCTCTGGCGACACTGGGAATTGAGGCCGGGCGTGCTCCTTATGGCCCGGGCTGACTTGGGCGAGCCGGAGCTGCAGCGCGTCGAGGCGCTGGCGAACATCGCGCGGCAGCTCCTGGGCGATGCCGGGCAGGAAGGAGAACGGCGGAGCGATGGCCGGTCTGCCCGGTGACCAGCGGGAGCAGGGTCGGAAGCAGCAGATGTGGGTGGCTCTACGCCCAATCGTCGAGCTGCTACGCCGGGAGGGCTACTACGCCTACCTCACGCTCGGCTCGGATAACGAGTGGCTGGTGGCCTGCGACACCGACCTGGGCCGGGTAGACGTCCGCATCGGCTCGGATGGGGTGCTGGTGGAAGTCTGGGACACCTCCCCTGGGTTGTTCTGGGACGACGAGGACGAGCGTCGGAGGACGGCGAAGGAGCGGCTGGCCCGCATCACGCTCCCGGCGGTCGCGCGCGGCCTGCTCGACCCCGATGAGGAAGCCTGGTGGGACGAGGCCGACCACGGCGTGGGGCTGCGGCTGCGGCTCCAAGTGCCGTTCGGCGCGCAGCATCTACTGGCGCAGGTCATCGAGGAGATGCTGGCCCGCTTGAATGACGACATCGGCCGCCTGGAGAAGCGGCTGGTGGAATGACGGCTTGCTCGGAGATCGGAGGCAAAGATGGCGACGCTCGGGATCGAGGGATTGAGCCTAGAACAGTGGAGACGCCAGCTCGCCGTGGCGCTGGGGGAGGAGCCGGCCGACCTGCTGATCCGCAATGCGCGGGTCGTCAACGTGGCGAGCGGGGAAGTCGAGACTGCCAACGTGGCGATCGTGCATGGCCGGATCGCTGGGGTAGGCGACTACACAGAGGGCAAAGAGGAGCTGGATCTGGCCGGGGCCTACCTCGCGCCGTCGTTCATCGATGGCCATGTCCACGTTGAGAGCTCGCTGCTGTGGATCGACCAGTTCGCCCGTGCGGTGGTGCCCCACGGTACCGGGGCCGTCGTGACCGACCCGCACGAGATCGCCAACGTGGCCGGGTTGGCCGGCATCGAGGCGCTAATGGAGGCGTCGGCCGATCTGCCGCTGGGGGTGTTCTTCACGGTGCCCTCGTGCGTGCCGGCGAGCCCGATGGAGAGCCCGGGAGCCGAGATGACGCCTGAGGTGATCGGTGAAGCGCTGAGGCTGCCGCGGGTGGTCGCGCTCGGCGAGATGATGAACTTTCCTGGGGTGCTGGCCGGCGACCCGGAGATCTACCGCAAGCTGGTGGCACCGGCGCCGCGGCGCGACGGCCACGCGCCGGGCCTGGCCGGCCGGCAGCTCAATGCCTATGCGGGCTCGGGGATGGGGTCCGACCACGAGTCGACCCGCCTGGAAGAGGCGCGGGAGAAGCTCCGCCGGGGGCTCATGATCATGATCCGGGAGGGCTCGACCGAGCATAACCTGCTCGAGCTGCTTCCACTCGTCACCGACCAGACGTATCCCCGCTGCTGCTTCGCCAGCGATGACCGCGACTGCGCCACGCTCCTCCATGATGGGCATATGGACGCGGTGTTGCGCAAGGCGATCAGCGCGGGGCTCGACCCGATTCGGGCCATCCGCCTGGCAACGCTCAACACGGCGGAGTACTGGGGACTGACCGGGTTCGGGCTGGTGGCGCCGGGATACTGGGCCAACCTGGTCGTCTTCGACCGGCTGGACGACATCCGGCCCCGCCTGGTGCTCTACCGCGGCGCTGTGGTGGCACGAGAGGGGCAACCGACCTTCGAGACGCGGTCGACGATCCCCGACGCGCTGCTGCAGACCGTGCACGTCGCGCCCCTGGCGCTCGAGTACCTGCAGCTCCCAGCCGAGCCGAAGATGACGGCGGTGGGCGCCATCCCGGGGCAGATCGTCACGCGCAAGCTGGAGGTCGAGCCGAAGGTGGTGCATGGGCTGGCGGTCGCCGACCCCGAGCGGGATCTGCTCAAGCTGGTCGTGGTCGAGCGGCACCGGGCGACCGGCCGGGTGGGCGTCGGCCTGGTGCAGGGCTTCGGGCTCAAGCGCGGGGCGCTGGCGTCCTCGATCGCGCACGATGCGCACAACATCGTGGCGGTCGGCGTATCGGACGAGGACCTGCTGCTGGCGATCGGGACGGTGGCGGAGATGCAGGGTGGGCTGGCCGCGGTGGCGGACGGTCAGGTGCTGGCGACCCTGCCGCTGCCGGTGGCTGGCATCCTCTCGCCGGAGCCGCTGGAGCAGGTGGCGGCGGGGTACGAGCGGGTGGAGGAGGCGGCGCGCTCGCTCGGTAGCACGGTGCCGGCGCCGTTCGCCCTGCTGTCGTTCATGGCGCTCTCGGTGATCCCGGAGGCCCGCGTGACCGACCGGGGCCTGGTGGTGCTGTGAGCGCGTGGGCTGTTTGGGACTAGGTGTGAGACGGAGGTACCGGCCGGGGTCGTCGCTCTCCATCGTCGGCGTGCCTGTGCGCTGTAATTGACGACCGGGCCGTGATGCGTTGCGGGCGTGGCAACAACTGCTCGAGACCCATCGTTGGGCGGTCTCGGGTGAGCGGGCTATGCTATACTAGAGCATCGGAGACGAGGTCACAGGGATACTCTGGCGCCGTAGCCAAGCGGCAAGGCAGGAGTCTGCAAAACTCCGACCGGCGGTTCGAATCCGCCCGGCGCCTCCGA
>BEIC01000139.1 GCA_002898875.1 bacterium HR26 | reverse complement strand
GTGGCCGGCAAGCGTGCTCGGACCGAGACGGCGATCGGACGGGGAGCTGGCTCGATCGGGCAGGCGGCCGTGCAGCTTGCCCGCTCGACCCTGGGTGAGCTGGCGGGAAAGCGGGCGCTGGTGATCGGTGCCGGTGAGATGGGCCGGCTGGTCGCGGCCAGCCTGGCCTCCTACCAGCCAGGCTGGCTTGGGATCGCCAACCGTACCGGTGAGCGGGCGCGAGAGGTCGCGCGCAAGGTGGGGGCACAGCCGGTTCCCTGGGAATGCCTGGACAAGACGCTTGCTACTGTAGACCTCGCCGTGGTCGCGACCGGGGCGCCGGAGCCGGTGCTGACCCGTAGCCGGATCGAGCGCGTGCTCGCAGAGCGAGGTGAGCGGCCGCTCCTGCTGATCGACATCGCCGTGCCGCGCAACGTGGAGCCTGCCGTCGCGGGGCTGCCCGGTATCGAGCTGCGCGATATCGACGCGCTGGAGACGCTGTGCGCCGAGGGCCGGCGCGCTCGCGAGCGTGCGATCCCGCAGGTCGAGGCAATCGTCGAGGAGCAGGTGCAGGAGTTCCTCGAGTGGGAGCGTGCCCGCGCGGTCGCGCCGGTGATCCGGCAGTTGCGGGAGCGGGTCGAGGCGATCCGCGAGGAGGAGACGGCCCGGGCGCTGCGCCGGCTCGGCCACCTGAGCGAGCGAGATCGGCAGGTAGTGCTGGCGCTCAGCCATGGGATCGCCAACAAGCTGCTCCACCTGCCGATCAGCCGCCTGCGCGAGCGCGGGGCGCAAGACCTTTACATCCACGCCATCGCCGACCTCTTCGGCCTGGACGATCGTTGATCAGTGCTGTGGAGCCCGCTTCCTCGGGGTCACTCCGGTCGCAGGTTGTCGGGATCACCCCTTGTAGGTCAGTACCCGGCCCCACAGGCTGGAGGTGCCCCAGATGCCGGAGCGCATGCACTCCAGCTCCACGATCTGGCTGTGATCGACGAACAGGTTGACCTCGGGGCCATAGTTCTTGATGTACCACTCGAAGACCGGCGGGTCGGCGGCCTCGAACATCACCCGCTCCAGCCCTAGCGCGTTGATGATCCTCGCCACCACGTCGGTGCGCCAGGTCCGGACGTTCTCGGTGATCCCCTCCGACTCGATCATGATCATCCAGGCGCCAGCATCGAGGTATCGCTTGGCCTGCGCGATGGCCCACTCCACGTCGCGGGTGCCTTCGGCCTCCAGGGCCTCGACCGCACTGGCGCCGCCGGCCCCGAACTGGATACCGACTTCCGGTTTCGGCTTGAGGCCCGCCTTCTGCACCCGCTCGATCAGCCGCAGCACGTCATCCGTCGGCAGCGTGATGAAACCGGCCGAGATCTCAATGATGTCGAAGCCAACCGCCCGGCACTCCTCGACGTAGCGGTCGACCGCGTCCGGCCCCTGCAGGAGAACGCGCTCGATGAAGCCGCCGGTCGAGACCTGGACGTCGTAGCGGTGGCAGAGCTCGATGATCTCGACCAGCCGGTCGCGCGGCATCAGCGCGAACGACCCGCCGGCGAACTTGAGGCTATCCACCCAGGCCCCCATCGTCTCCAGGATGTCTTCCAGATACCGCTTGCCCATCGGCGTGTAGTAGGGGCCGCGGATCTCGGTGATGCCGCGGGTCCGTGGCTTGCTGCCACGCTCGTTGAGCCGGATAAACGAGAACGCGCGCTCTTGCTGCTCGATGGCGCTCATCGTGTTCCCTCCTTGCCGATCGCTTCTAGGATCTGCGTGAGATCACGCACGCTCAACCCCTCCAGCCCGGCCACCGCCTCCACCAGCGCCTGGCGCTGGCCAGCGTCGGTGAAGGGCGAGGCTAGCTGCTCGAACTTCTCCACCACCCGCTCCCACGGCATCGGCCGGGTGTGGAAGCCCTCATAGTCGCGCTTCTCGACCGAGAGCACTCGCCCATCGCGGAGGATGACCCGCAGCCGAGCCGGCATCTCGGCCGGGAAGCGCCGGCTGAGCGCGTCGTCCGGCCGGATCACGACCCGGCTGAGCAGCGACTGCACATCCTGGCTCACGATCCGCTCCGGCGCGTACTGCTCGGGGCCGAGCTGGCCGTCCAGTGCGGCCACCGCCAGCATGTAGGGCAGGCTGTGGTCGGCCTCCTCCTTGGTGCGTACCTGGTACTTGTTTCCCTCTTCGCCGCCGCCGATGATGTGGAAGGCGACGTCGAAGGTCTCGAGCTCGATCTGCTCGATGTCCTCGCCGCGGAACCCGGCGGCGGCCTTCAGCTCCAGCAGCCCTTCGATCGCCGATTGCGAGTGGATCTCGGCGTTGTACTTCTTCAGGATCGTGCGCCGGACGGCCTCGAGGTCTTCCTGGCTCCAGTCGATGCTGAACCGCCCGGCGATCGCATCCATGAAGCCCTTGTTGCCCTCGAAGACCTCCAGCGGCCCGGTGATCCCGCGCATGGCGAGGAAGACGGCATGCGTGGCCCCGAAGGCAGTGTTGGGGTAAGCCAGTCCCTTCCAGTGCGAGAGCCGGCCGGTGCGGGTGACGCGGAGCGCGTTGAAGGCGGTGCCGCTGATGGCGATCCCGTGTGCTGCACGCGCCGCGTCGAGCCTGAGCGCGCGGGCGACACCGGCGGCTGCCGCGTACGCTCCCTGGGTCACGTGGTCGAACCCCCGGGCCCGCACCGGGGCAACCTCCGAGAGCCGGCACTGGACCTGGTAGGCCACGGCCAGCGCCGTGAGTAGATCGCGGCCGCTGGCATCGGCGTACTCGGCGGCGGCCAGCACGGCGCTTAGGTTATCGCTGGGGTGGCAGGTCTCGCCAGGTGCCAGGAAGCTGTCGTTGTAGTCCAGGTAGCGAACCAGGAAGCCGTTGTAGAGAGCTGCGCGGTCCGGCGCGGTCCGGCCCCCGCCGATGAGCGACGCCAGTGGACGGCCGCCGAAGTCCTCCAGGTGCTGGCGCAGGGCGCGGATCGGCGCGCCGTCGAGCGCGCCGATGGCGCAGCCGAGCGCGTCGAGGATTCGGATCTTGAGCTGCTGCCGGGCCGCCTCCGAGAGGTCGTCGTAGCGGGCCTGCACCGCGAAGGCCGCTAGCTCCTCGACCATCGTCATTGCCCGTCTCCTCTCCTCGGCGAACTCATGGTAGCACGCTGGCCGTCGGACTGCCTGGCGGCGGGGGCAGGAACGAGCATGCCTGGCAAGCCTCTCCGGCGGTCCGGAGTACTCGTGTCCCCGGATGTGCTCTGTCAGGCAGTACGCGCTCGCTGCGTGGTCAGAGGTGCGGCGATTTCTTGCATTATGGGGCGAATGATTATTCGCCCCTACAGTTCTACCCCTACAGTCCCGTCGTCCGTCAGGATCTCGTCGTCCCTGCGAAGCGCTCAGCGCGGGTGGGTGGATTGCTTCGCGCCTTCGGGCACGAGCTCGAGGGTGGCGACCGTCGCTCGGGCGACAGCCTCTTCTGACCAGGCGAGGCGGAATCCCTCGCCGCGTAGCCAGAGACGGAGCTGGTCGGCGTAGTGAGGCGAGAGCGGGTTACCCGATTGCCCGCCGGGCAGCGCCACCCGGGTCTCGTCCCAGTTGCCGACGTCGACGACGAGCCGCAGCGAAGCCATGAAGGTCACCGGGCCGGTCGGGTCGAGCGGGGTGGTGCCGGCGGCCGAGACAGTGTTCGCGTCGCCGCCCCAGGGAAACGGGCCCAGATTGAACAGCTTCTGCAGCACCCGTGGGGCGCGCAGGGGGTCGGCCAGCGGGTGCAAGAGCGTCAGCGGGCGCACCCGGCCCCAGCCCCAAGCTGCCGGCCGGGGGCCATACCGGCCCTCGAGGTAGCGAACGGCCGAGGCCAGAGCCTCAGCGATCACGTCGGCCCAGGGGCGATCGAACCAACCCGGCGGCTGGGTCCGGAGCAGCCGCACGAGATGGCCGGTTCGCCGGATGCTCCAGCTGGACCCATCGGTGAAGCCGCCGAATCCCTGGCCGAGCACCCAGGCCGCGCTACGCGGCGCCTTGGCGGCCGCGACCCGGCGGGCCATCTCCGCCAGGAAGCACTCGAAGACGCTCGCGGCGGGCGAGTCGGCGGCTACCAGCCCGTCCCACTCGCGCAGCAGTTTCAGTGCCAGTTGTGCGGCTGGATCATCGGCAGCGACAGAGAGGACGACGTCGCGCAGCTCGCGCCAGGGGATGGACTGGACATCGAGTTGGAGCTCCTGGGTGCTCCAGATATCCCAATCGGACCGCAATTCGAGCGCCTCGACGATGCGGGCTGCCCGGTAGCCATCCAGGTAGTCGGCCCCCAGGAACGGGCCATCCCCCTCACGTCGCGGCCGGTTGTTGGCGGTGGCGATGAAGCCGGCCTCCGGGTTCTCCGACCAGGGCAACGCGTCGGCGGGCAGGAACTCGGGCTCCCAGCCGGCGTCGGGTAGCCAGCCAGGCTGCGGGATCAGCCCACAGCCGCGGCGCCGGCGCGGTACCTGCCCGGCGAGCTGCCAGCCGATTGTCCCAGAGACATCGGCGTAGACGACGTTGAGCGGGATCTGCGGCCACTCGGCCAGGGCCTGGCGGAACTCGGCGAACGAGCGCACCCTGTGCAGGCGGAGCAGCCCGCCGATCGGCAACGGGTCGAGCCAGACGGCCCGCAGCGAGAGCGCCCAGGGGATGCTGCTGAGGATCGGGCTGATAATCGGGCCACGCGGCGTCTCCAGCACCACATCCTCAACGGGTTGTGAGCCACGAACCTCGATCCGCTCGCGCCGGAGCTGGCAGGGCACGAAGCGCTCCCCCTCGCGTACGGAGCGTCCATCAGGTCCGATCTCCTCCAGGAACAGGTCGGTGTTGTCGGAGAGGCCCGCGGTGACGCCCCAGGCCGCGAACCCGTTATGCCCGGCGGCGATGGCCGGCGTCCCGATCAGTGCGGCGCCGGCGACAGCCCAGTCCGGCGTTTGCAGATGGGCCAGGTACCAGTAGGGCGGCAGCGTCGGGTCGAGGTGCGGGTCATTCGCCAGGATGGGACGGCCGCTGGCCGTGCGCCAGCCGGCGATGACCCAGTTGTTCGATCCGCCGGCCGGGACAAGCCCGGCGAAGCGCTCGAGCTCCTCGGCCAGGCGGTCGAGCAGCGGGCCGGCTTCGACGCCGGGAGGGTCGGTCACCGGGTGCCACTCCGGGTAGCTCGGATCGAGCGCGCGCAGGGCCTCGGGCCCGTCCTCGGTCAGCACCTTGAGCCGTACCAGCTCCGAGGTCCAGTTGGAGGCCAGGGAGAACGACATGATCTTGACCATGCCCAGCACGTCGGCGAGGTCCCATGTCTCAGGTCGGCCGCGCAGCAGCACCAGCTCGTGCGGGCGGCGCTTGAGCCCATACCGCATGCCGGCGTTGATCCCCTGGACGAAGGCCTCAGCCAGCGCGCGCAGCTCGGGTGCCACTGCGCTGAGCTGGCGCTCGGAGGTGTGGCGGAAGCCGATCCGGCGCGAGAGGCGATCGATCGGCAGCGCTGGCGGGCCGAGTAGCTCGGCCAGCGTTCCCCTGGCCACGCGGCGCAGCAGCTCGAGCTGGAAGGCCCGATCCTGTCCCTGGCAGAAGCCGAGCGCGTACCAGGCGTCCGCATCCGTCTGGGCGGTGATGTGCGGCACGCCCCAGCGGTCGCGTCGGATAATGACCGGCTGCTGGAGGCCGGGGACAGCCAGCCGGCCCTCGGTAATCGGGAGCCGGCGGCCGAGCAGCAGGCGGGCGAGCAGGCGCACCCAGAGCCTCGACATTGGCGACCTCCCTCCCAGGCGAGCGCGGTCCGGCACCACGAATGCTAGCGCGGCGTGGCACGCCCGGCGACCGCCGGGGCTCACTCGCCGGGTCAGGCGACGCACTGCCTGGAAGCTCTGCTAGAATCCGGATGATGGGTTTGAGGGGAGCGTACGGCTTACGTGGTCGATGGTGGCGCGGAGTTCCTGGTGACGAGGCTGCGGGCCGGCGGCCCGGAGGGCGAGGCAGCCGCCCGGGAGCTGCACGACCTCCTCGTACGCGCGGCGCTGGCATATCTGGCTCGTCAGGGATACTCGCTCGAGGCCTTCGGCGCGGACGACCCGGAGGCGCTGGCCGAGGACTTCGCGCAGGAGGCGCTCGCCACCATCCTGCGCCAGCTCCACACCTTCCGCGGCGAGAGCCGGTTCACCACCTGGGCCTACCGCATCATCATCAACCTGATCGCCGACGACTTCCGGCGTCGCGCCTGGCGGCGGCGCTCGCTGTCGGCGGAGCACGAGGCCCTGCCGCTCCGGGTCGATCCTGCTGATGACCCAGTAGCTGCGTCCGAGCGCGACGAGGTTTGGGGGCTGATCGCCCGGGTGATCCAGGAGGAGCTAACTCCCCGCCAGCGGCAGGTGCTGGTGGGCCGCTTCTTCCAGGACAAGCCACTAGTGGTGCTCGCCGAGGAGCTGGGCACGAGCAAGGACAACGTCTACAAGCTCCTGCATGACGCGCGCAAGCGCCTCAAGCAGGCTCTGCTGGCGCACGGGCTCAGCGAGGCGGAGGCCCTGGCCGCCTTCGATCGGCGCTAGGCGGCTCGGCGGTGAGATCGCGGCGCGCAGCGCGCCTAATGGCTAGAGGGAGACAGTGTGAAGGAAGCGAGCCGGCGAGTGAAACAACTGCTCGAGGCGATCTCGCTGACGCAGGATGAGGAGATCGACTGCAGCACCTGCCTCGACCTGGTGCCGATCTACGTCGACCGGGAGCTGGCCGGCGCCGATGCCGCCCGCGAGCTACCGGCCCTGCGCCAGCACCTGGCCGTTTGCCGCGAGTGCCTGGAGGAGTACGAGGCACT
>BEIC01000138.1 GCA_002898875.1 bacterium HR26 | reverse complement strand
TAGCTCAACCTGTGGCACACCGAGCGCCCGGAGCCGGTTGGCCACCCACTCGGCCGCGCGGCGCACGTCTGCCTGGCGCTCCGGCAGGGCGCTGGCGCTCGGAATGCGCAGGAGATCGAACAGCGCTTCCAGGTGTTCCTGTTCGTGCTCCTCGAGATACCGATCGTACTGCTCGCTCATCTCTGGCCTCCATACGAGTGATCCGAACCTGGCGCTGCGCAGCCGCTCTCAGGCGGCTGGCGCCAGCATCGCAGTATCTCATACCAAGACAACTGGGGAGGCGCACGCGCGGTTCTCCAGGGCGGGAACCCCTGTCTTCCCACCGGTTGGGGATGATCATATACTGTGGCCTCGGCCACAAGGAGAAAAGAACCCGCAGCGCGCCGCGCGCTTCGCGAGCGACAACGACCACCGCGCGAGGGGTTGTGGAGGCGACGGGCAGACAACGAGCGGGACTGCCCGCTGGTCGCGATCGCTCGTCCCTCCGGTGGCCGGGAGCGGCGGTTTCCGGCCAGGAGCGAAGGGAGCCTCGATGCATCACCACGATGGGCAACAGCAACGGGCATTTCAGGTACGCATCCCGCTGCGCACGGTCACTCCCCTGTTCCTCGCGGGGGCCGACCCACGCGGCCCAGCCGAGCTACGTGCTGCCTCGGTGCGGGGTGCGCTGCGGTTCTGGTTGCGCGCGCTCGCCGGAGGTTGCTACGGCACCGATCAAGCCGGGTTGCAACAGGTGCGCGACCTGGAAACGTCGGTCTTCGGGGCGGCTGGCGGACAGCAAGGCGTCGGCGCGTCGAAAGTGGTCGTGTCGCTCGCCGGACAAGGACTGAAGACCGAGAGTTGGCAGCCGCTGGGGCAGGGGCGAGAGCCAGGCTCTGGCATCGACTATCTCTACTGGTCGATGGGCCAACTGCCGGTTCGCGGTCACAGACTTCCGCCGAAGCAGTACTTCTCGCCGGACGGTCGCTTCACGCTCACGCTGGCGACACGGCCAGGCGTGGAGAGGACAGCGGCCCGGGACGCGTTCTACCACGCCGTCCGCGCTACCTGGCTGCTCGTCCATCTCGGTGGGGTAGGGGCACGAGCACGGCGGACGGCCGGAAGCCTCGGCGTGGAACCTGAACGACGTCGGACGCCAGACGGCACGATCAGAGTCCTTCCGGTGCGCCATCTCGACCTCCCGTTTCAACTAAGCCCGCGCCCGGCGGACGCGGCGCGGGAACTCGAGGCTGGGCTGACGCTCGTCCGATCGCGGCTCGAAGCGCTGCCTGCAGTGAATCTTCAACGTCCTGACTTCGAGGTGCTCGACCCAGACTGGTGCAAGATCTGGGTCTTCGGCGGATGGCAAGGGCGCGATGCGTGGATGGAGGCGGTGGACACCGTAGGGTCATGGCTGCGCGAGATCCGGGGCCAGCTCTCCACCAACGAGCGCATCGTCTTCGGCATGCCGCTGGTGATCCCGCAGCAGCGGACGACCATCGAGCCACCCCCGCCCTACACGAAGGTCGAGCGCCGAATGTCTCCCTTGTGGCTTACGCTCACCCGAACGATCGATGGATCACTGCTCGGCGTGGCAACGCTCTTCATGAGCCGCCTGCTCGATGCTCGCCAAGAGGTGCCTGCGGAACGTCAACTCGAGCGGCATTACGAGCACATCGCGGGCTGCGTGGCCAGTCTTCCGAACGCCGTCGAGGTGCGCTATGAGTGAGGCGGTGCTCCGGTTCACCTTCAGCCCTGTCCAGTCGTTCATCGCTGAGGCCCGGCGGACGTCCGACCTCTTCGTCGGCAGCCGCATCCTGGCCGAGCTGGCCGCCGCTGCAGCCCAGTCCATCCACGCCAGCGGCGGCCAGCTCGTCTTCCCGGCCTCGCTCGACGGCGCCCGGCACGACATGCCGAACGTCATCGTCGCCGTCGTGCCCTGGGAGCAGGCCGAGGGCATCGCTCAGAACGCCGAGACGGCGCTCCGCCGTCGCTGGCAGGAACTCGCGGACGAAGCGCGGCTCGAACTCGCGAAGCGCGTGCCAGTCGACGAGCTGTGGGAAGAGACCTGGCGGCGGCAGACCGCGCACCTGTGGGAAATCTACTGGGCTGTCGCGCGCCTCGACGGGTCGTACGGCGAGACGTTCCGCCGGGCTGGCCAGGGGTTGGCCGCCATCAAGCGCCTGCGCCCGTTCGACCAGGTCGAGGAGCCCGGGATCAAGGATAGCCTCAGCGGCAGCCGCTCCGCGCTCCGCACCCGCTCACTCGACGCACGCGAGTACTGGAAGCGCGCCCGCCAAACCCAGCGAGGCATCGGCGTGATCGGCAAGCACGAGCGGCTCGACGCGGTCGGGGCGGTCAAGCGGTTCGCTCGGCTGGCCCGCGCGGAGACCTTCCCGTCAGTTCCCACCATCGCCGCGCGCCCGTTCCTCAGCCACGCCGAGGAACGCGCGCGGCAAGCGCTTGTGGCGTACGCCCAGGCCCTGCGCGAGCTGTTCCGGGCCGCTGGCGTCGATCCGGAGTCGATGCGCCGCTCCACCAGCCCGTCCTTCCCTTACGACGGCGGCTTCCTCTTTCAGAACCGGCTAGAGCGAGAGGCGCTCGCCGAAGAGCTCGGTTTAGAGGAATTGCCTGAGCAGGTTGAGCCGCACCGCGTCGCAGCGGTGGAAGCGCTCCGGAAGCTGTACCGCGCCTCGGGCTGGCCTGGTGGGCCGTCGCCCTACCTGGCAGTGGTCGTCCTCGACGGCGACTCGATGGGCAAGCGGATCAACGAACTGCTGACCGGCCAGGACTCTCCCGAGGCGCACCGGGCCTTCAGCCAGCGGCTCGCTGAGTTCGCCGGTGCGGTGCGAGCGCTTGAGCGCGAGTTCAAACAGGTGGAAGTGGTCTACAACGGCGGCGACGACGTGCTGGCGCTCGCGCCGGCCCAGCTCGCGCTCGACTTTGCTCGCCTGGCCGCAGAGCGATTTCAAGAGATCACCAAGGGTACCGCGTCGGCGGGGATCGCGGTCGCGCACTGGCTGCAGCCGCTGGGCGACGCGCTCAAGGCGGCTCGCCAGGCCGAAGAGCGTGCCAAGCAGGTCAAGGACAAGGCGGCCGTGTGCCTGGAACTCCGGCGGCGCAGCGGCGAGATCACCAGCGTTCGGGCGAAATGGGAGCAGCTCAAGGTACTCGATGTCGGCTCGCTGATCGACCTCTTCCGCACCGACCGGCTGTCTGGCCGTTTGCCCTATGCGCTGCGCGAGTCGACCCGAGCCTTCGCCGGTGCTGGCCCTGATTTCCGGGCCGAGATCAAGCGCGTCGTCACCCGACAAGGCGAGTGGCCGGAGGGAAGCGAGCGAGAGCGCGACGGGCTGATCGAGCGCCTCACCGGCTTCGCGCAGGCGTTGCAGGACACCGGCCTCGGCGGCGTGGAGGAGCTCGTTGGCTGGCTGGTGGTCGCCCGCTTCCTGGCGAAGGGAGGGGAGGAGTGACAGTCATCTTTCTGGAACCGCTCGACGTCTGGATGTTCCGCGACGGCCGGCCGTTCGACGCCGGGCAGGCGCACCGCGCGGAGTCGCGCTTCCCTCCCTACCCGCTCACTGTCCAGGGGGCGCTCCGCGCCTACCACCTCGCCGTGGTGCGTAAGGACGTGCCGTTCGACGATGCCGCCGCGATCGAGCAGGCCGTGGGCCCGGCTGACGGCTGGGGCTCGCTGCGGATGTGTGGCCCCTTCGTCGCCCGCCGTACCGCGGGCGGCCGGGTCGAGCTCCTCTTCCCGCCTCCGGCGGACGCCGTACCGTCCGGGGAGGGCATCGCCCGCCTGCCGGCGCCGGCCTCGCCGCCAGAATGGCTGCGCACCAATGCGCTGGTGCCCGCGCTCTTCCCGCTCTGGGAGGTCGAGCGAGAGCGAGCGGAGCGCTCGGGTAAAGGAGAGCCGCGACTCTGGCTCCCGGCCCCCGCTCTTCGCGCCTACCTCGACCGGAAGGCAGTCGCCGGCATCGCAGAGGACACGATCTGGGAGCGCGAGGTGCGGGTCGGGATCGCGCAGGACTCAGCGCGGCGGGTGACGGTCGAGGGCCGCTACTACGAGGCGGGCTACGTGCGGCTCGCGCCGGGGTACGGGCTGCTGGTCGAGTTCGCCGGGCTCGAGGGCTGGCCCGAGCGCGGCGTGCTCGCGCTGGGGGGCGAGCGGCGCTCGGCCAGCTTCGAGGTCGTCCAGGTCGACGCGCTGCCTCCGGCGCCAGATCCGCTGCCGGAGCGCTTCTCGGTCTACCTGGCCACACCGGCCTGGTTCGACTGCGGCTGGCGGCCGCGCGACTGGGGCACGTTGTTCGAGGGGCAGGTCGAGCTGGTCGCGGCTGCGGTGCCCCGGTACGAGGCTGCCGGTGGATTCAGCCTGGCGGGAAACCAGCACCGTCCCGCGCGCCGCTTCGTTCCCGCCGGGAGCGTCTACTTCTTCCGCGCCCGTGGAGCGGCACGGCTGCGGCAAGTACGCGGTCTCTGGTGGCCGAGCTTCACCCAGTGGGGGGCGGAGATCGGATTCGGTGTAGCAGTGATCGGAGCATGGTGAGATGGCTGAAGCACATGCGTTGCTCTTCGCCTACTGCGAGACGCCGGTGCATGCCGGCACCGGGCGCGCGATCGGCACGGTCGACCTGCCGATCCAGCGGGAGCGGATCACCGGCTATCCGGTCGTCCAGGCCTCCAGCGTCAAGGGCGTGCTGCGGGCGATGACGACGCCGAACGGCGCGACGGGTGAGGCTGAGCTCCACCGCGCCGTCTTCGGGCCGGATGACCCGACGAAAGCCCACGAGCACGCCGGGGCGCTCCAGGTCACCGACCTCAGCGTGGTGCTCTTCCCGGTGCGCTCGCTCGCCGGCGTCTTCGCCTGGACGACCAGTCTCCCGGCGCTGGCCCGGCTGGCCCGCCTCGCCGCGCTCGCCGGGATCGGGACCGGCTGGACGCTCCCCGAGCAGGGGCCGACCGGCTCGACCGCGTGGGTGGCGCAGGGCAGCGCGCTCGCCATCGCCGCGGCGTCAGGCTCGACCGTCGTGCTTGAGGAGTTCAGCTTCACACCGGACACGACCCAGGCGCCCTTTGTGCAGCAGCTCGGTTCCTGGCTAGCGGAGAACGCCCTCCCGGCCGGTGCCGAGTACGGCTGGTGGAAGCGCAACCTTACCTCGCACTTGTGTGTCCTGCCCGACGATGCCTTCCGCGACTTCGTGCTCTACAGCACCGAGGTTGAGACGCATGTTCGGCTCGCACGCGCGACGAAGACCGTCGACGAGGGGGCGCTCTGGACGAGCGAGGCGGTGCCGGCCGAGACGCTCTTCGCCGGACTCCTGACAGCCACCCGCTCGCGCTACCCGAAGGTGAAGGATGACGGCAAGAGCTTGCTGGGTTGGCTCACGCAGCGGCTCGACGGCAAGCGCACCCGGATCGGGGGCGATGAGACGACCGGCTGCGGCTCGGTGGCGCTGCGTGTGGTGCAGGCGGGAGGGCAGTGAGGATGAGCGGAGCGATCCCACAGAGCCGGCAGCGGAGCTTGGAGCAGGAGCGCGCGGCCTTTGCCTGGGACTGCGTGCAGCAAGTCAAGAAGACGAGCTGGGCGAGCGACTACTGCCAGCTCGCCAAGGGTCTGCCGGCGATGGTGCAGGTCAACGGACTGGGTCAGACCCTCGCGTTCTTGGACTCCAAGGGAAAGCGCCAGGACAACGAGCACGCGCGGCTGGCGGCCGACCTCTCGCGCTGGGTGAGCAAGCACCTGCTCGGGAGCGAGCGGAATGACCTGATCCCGTGGATCACCGGGCAGGCATCGGCGGCGGAGTACCGGCGCGCGACGGCAGAAGCGCTGGCCTTCCTGAACTGGCTGCGGCGCTTCGCTGAGGCAGAACTGGGGGGCGAGCAATGAGCCGGCCGAACGAGCCACGTGGCCCGCGACCCGGGGGACCGCCTCGTCGGCCTCCCGCCCAGCAGCAGCGTTCCGAGCACAGCGAGGCGAGAGAGCTCATGCGGCCACCGCTGCCCCGTGCGACCGTCGACGCGTGGGAGCGCGTCCGGCGCGCTGAGATGCTGGTCAACCCCGGCCTCCTCTTCGACCGCTTCGCTGCACTGGGAGCCATGGTGGAGAATCGCGATCGCCCCACCCGTCGGTTCGAACATCTCAAAGCTGTCCAGAAGGCCGTCAGGGACCTTGCGGCAGACGAACTGGTGCGCGCCTACATCGCCCGCTGGGAGGCGATGGTGCGCGCGGCCGGTGCCGAGCCGTGGACGATGCGCACGGACTCGCGGCTGGTGACCGGTCTCGGCAGCGGTGGGCCGCTCGAAGTCGGATTCCGATTCAACCGCCTCGGGATACCGGTGCTGCCTGGCAGCGGCGTCAAGGGGGTGGCACGTGCCTATGCCGAGCTGGTCGAAGGGCGCGACGAGGGCGATCCCGACTTTGTAGCCGTCTTCGGCCGGGCGCCGAGGGCGGGCGAATCGCAGGAGGTCGCCCAGGCCGGGCACCTCGTCTTCTTCGACGCGATCCCGGTCGAGGGCTTGGAGCTCGCGCTCGACGTGATGACGCCGCACTACCCAGACTACTATCAGCGAAGGGAGACCCCGCCCACGCCCTGGCAGAACCCGGTACCGATCACGTTCCTCACCGTCGCCCCGGGTGCGACCTTCGCCTTCGCGGTCGGCCTGCGGCTCGGCGTGACCGATCCTGACCACCGGCTGCGGGCGCTGGCCGAGACCTGGCTGCGCCACGGTCTCGCCGAGCTCGGCTTCGGTGCCAAGACGACCAGCGGCTACGGGCGGTTTGCCGGCGTCACTGGGGAGGTACAGCGATGAGCGGCGTGATCGAGCGAGTCGTCGTCCTCAACGTCGGCA
>BEIC01000137.1 GCA_002898875.1 bacterium HR26 | reverse complement strand
GCAGGTGTCGTTCCCGCTGGAGTACCACGCCACCGTGCTGGGCGAGTTCGCCGAGCGGCAGGCAGCCCAGCGCACGCTGCTCTCCTTCGCCCTGGCCGCGGTCGTGCTGATCTTCCTGCTCTTGCAAGCCTCCTTCGGGAGCTGGCGGCTGGCGGCGCTGATCTTTCTGACCCTGCCCTCGGCGCTGGTGGGGGGCGTGCTGGCGGTGCTGGTCTCGGATCGGACGATCTCGCTGGGGTCGCTGGTGGGGTTTCTGACCGTGCTGGGGATAGCGGGGCGGAACGGGATCATGCTGTTGAGCCACTACCAGCACTTGGAGCGGGAGGAGGGGGAGGCGTTCGGGCCGGGGCTGGTGCTGCGGGGGGCGAAGGAGCGGCTCTCCCCCATCCTGATGACGGCGTCGACGACCGGACTGGCCCTGGTGCCGCTCATCGTCGCCGGGAGCATCCCAGGCCACGAGATCGAGTACCCGATGGCGGTAGTGATTCTGGGTGGGCTGGTGACCTCCACCCTCCTCAACCTCTTCGTCGTTCCCTCCGTGTACCTGCACTTCGCGCGGAGATGGAAGCGAGTCGAAGACTCTGACCCCGCCACAGCCGGCACGGCGCGTTGAGAGATCTCTGAAAGGAGAGCCATCGCCATGCGTCCTGGAAGGCGAACGAGAAGAACCCTTCGACCGATGCTCGTGCTGGCGATCGCCATGCTGCTCGGCGCCTGCTCGCTGGCCGAATCCGCAACCACCGGCTCTACGGAGGCCACCCCGACCGAGGCTGTGGCCGAGACGTCCGAGCCCCCGCGGCTCGAGAACTTCGATCCGGCGCTCTTCGACGAGAGCTCGACGACGATCAACAACCAGTGGTGGCCGCTGACGCCGGGTACCCAGTTCGTCTACGAGGGCACCAGCGTCGAGAACGAGGAGAAGATCGAGCACCGCCTGATCGTCACCGTCACCGACCTGACCAAGGAGATCGCCGGCGTTCGCACGCTGGTCATCATGGAGCAGGACTACCAGAACGACCGGCTGGTCGAGGCTGAGCTAGCCTTCTTCGCGCAGGACCGGGACGGGAACGTCTGGCACTTCGGCCAGTACCGCGAGACCTACGACGAGACGGAGTTTGTCGGCGGGCGCGTCTTCGTCCAGGGGATCCCAGAGGGTGCGCGGGCCGGCATCATGGTGCAGGCCGATCCCCGCCCGAACACCCCGGATTACTCGCAGGGCTACGGACCTCCCCCGTACAACTGGACCGACCGGGCGCGCGTCGCCGAGCTCGGCGCGAAGGCGTCGGTTGCCTACGGCAGCTTCGACGACGTGCTCGTGATCGAGGAGTTCAACGCGGAGGAGCCGGGAGCTTTCCAACTGAAGTACTACGCCCGGGGTGTCGGCCTGGTGCAAGTTGGCTGGCGTGGGAACGACCCGAACCAGGAAGAGCTCGAGCTGGTCGACGTCGTGAAGCTGGAGGGCGATGCCCTGGCCGAAGCTCGGGACAAGGCGCTCGAGCTCGAGAAGCGCGCCTATCTGTACGCCAGCACTCCACCGGTCGAGGTGCTCAAGACCGGCAACTAACGCGCTCTCGCCCGCCGATCGGCAATCGAGGTCGCGTGGCCAACTGGTGTCACCTCGGACCGAAAGTGGCAATAAGGCTGGCAGTGAAGGGATGGATTTTCATGGTCTCGGAGAACGATGCAGCAGCGAGACGGGCTTCGGATCCACTCACCCAGCCGCCGATCCTGGAGGCCGAGCACCTGCAGAAAGCCTACGGCGGGAGGCCAGCCCTCCGAGACCTGTCGTTCTCGCTGGCGCCCGGCCGCATTCTGGGCTTCCTCGGCCCGAACGGGGCCGGGAAGACGACATCGATCCGGATCCTGACGACGATCCTGGAGCCTGACGCGGGCCACTTCGCCGTCGCCGGGGTCAGCTCCCGCTATCCTGAGCGGATCCGCTCCAGGATCGGCGTCCTGCCGGAGAGCCAGGGATATCCCAAGGAGATGACGGGGATCGACTACCTGACCTACTTCGGCCGGCACTACGGGTGGACAGCCAGCGAGGCCAGGCGGATCGGCTGGGCGCTCCTGGAGGTCGTCGGACTACAGCACCGAGCGAAGTCGCTGATCGGCAGCTACAGCCGTGGAATGCGGCAGCGGCTGGGGATTGCGCGTGCCCTCGTCAATGACCCTGCGGTCGTCTTCCTCGACGAGCCGACGCTGGGCCTGGATCCGCGTGGCCAGCAGGAGCTCCTGGTGCTGATCCGGCGGATCGCGCGCGAGCGTGGCGCCGCGGTCGTCCTCTGTAGCCACCTCCTCTCCGAGATCGAGAGCGTGTGCGACGATGTGGTCATCCTGAGCGTGGGCCAGGTGGTCGCCAAGGGCTCGGTGACCGAGGTCATCGGGCAGGCCCGGGGGAACGGCGTGCGCGTCCAGGTTCCGCTCTCGGCCGTGGCGCAGGCCGAACAGGTGCTGGAAGCGTTGCCGGGCGTCATGCGGATCGTGCCGAAGGGACAGGGATCCGGCTGGCTCCAGGTCGAGCTGCTGGACAGCGCCTCCGGGACGGCTCCCGAGGGCGATACCGTGAACAACGGCATACTGGAGGCGCTCATCCAGGCGAGGATCCCCATCCTGACGTTCGAGGCCGAAGGCAGCCGGCTGCAGGAGGTATTCCTCCAGCTCACCGAGGAGGCGATCCGATGAGCGAGGCAGGGATTGTGCACCGTGGCGGGGCCGAGCGCTCGGGCTCCTGGCGGCTGGTGCTGGCGAGGGAGCTGGCTGACCTCTGGCTCGGAGGGAAGGCGATGGTTCTCCTCACCCTCTTCAGCATCCTGCTGGGTATCACGGCGTACCTGATGGCGACCAACAACGAGCTGCGGCTGATTCCCATCAAGGAGATCGCCTACCTGATGCTCAAGCTCACCGTGGCCTTCGGCATCTTCATGAGCCTCATCCTCGGCGCGGACAGCATCAGCGGCGAGCGGGAACGTGGCACGCTGGAAGGGCTCCTCCTGACGCCGACGAGTCGCCGGCAGATCGTGATCGGCAAGTTCCTCGCAGCCCTCTCGCCATGGCCGCCGGCCTTCGTCATTGCTATCCCGCTGATCGCGGTGCTGGTTCGGGAGAGCCAGGTGGTGAGCTGGTCGCTGCTGTGGGGCGGCATCCTGGGGACCGTCCTGGTAGTCGGCGTCACCGGCCTGGCCATGCTCGTGAGCTTCTGGTCGAGCTCCAACCGGACCAGCATCGCGGTAAGCCTGATCACCTACCTTGTCTTCCTACTCCCCACCCAGTTCCCGGGACAGGCTCAGACCGGAGCGTTCGGAGACCTGCTCCAGAAGTGGAACCCGCTGGAGGCCTCCAACGTGTTCCTCGCCAAGGTCATCGTAAACAACCGGAGCGTCGAAGAGATGGCCTCCTGGCTACTGGCGCCGATCCTGTTCGCCGTTCTCACCCTCGGCCTGCTCTTCCTGTACGCCAGCCCAGGCCTCCGCCTGGAGCCAGGCAGGGCGAGAACGCAGTCGAGCTGGAGCCAGGCGGCCGGTCTCGCTGCTATTGCCTGGGTGCCCGTTGCGCTGGCGCTCTCACTCGCAATAACTCACCCGACCGCGGCGGCGACCAGCTCCGGATCACCCGTACAGATCGCTGTCGATCGCGAGTGGGCGACGGCCAGGACCGGCGACGCGGTCGAGTTCACGACGCTGGTGACGAATGCTGGCTCGGAGACTTCCCCTCCGCTGATCGTGGCGATGAACATCATCAACCTTCAGGGGGAGGTGGTCGACCCCGAGGACTGGTCCCCACAGCGGACGCAGTCCGTCGAGCCGCTCGCGCCGGGCGCGTCGATCGAGCACACCTGGACCATCGACGCTATCCTGAAGGGCGATTACATGGTATACATGGTCGTCGTCCCCCAGCCTGCCGGCCTGGAGTCCACCAGCCTGCCGGTTGCGAGCTCGGGCATCCATCTGACCGTGACGCCGTTTACCCGGATCAACCCCAGAGGAGTCCTGCCGTTGGCGGTCGGCATCCCGCTTGGGCTGACGGCGAGCACGGCGCTACTCCGCTGGCGCCGGCGGCGGGCGACCCAGGCAGGGGAAGCCTAGCGTGGAGGCGAGTGCTGCTGCTTGAGCGTGATCGCCCTGGATGGAAGCGAAAGGGATGAGAGATCAGGAGATTGTGCAATCGTGAGCAACCCGGCGCCGTCGCGGCCGTTGTACTAGATGAGAGGCAGCGTACTGCGGGAGGGCGTGCAGCGAGCGCCGGCGTCGCCCGCCGAGATCGCGTTTGGTGAGCATCGTGTGGAAATGGTGTCTGATCCTGCTGGTCGGCGTGCTCGTCTCCGTCAGTCTCCTGCCGGTCCAGCAGGCAGCCAGTGCCCCCTTCGCCAGTCCCGCGTTCGAGCAACTCTGGTCCGCCCAGCAGAGAGCGCGAATCGACCCTTGGGGTAGCAATCCGCTCACCTGGAGGGTCGAGCCCTATGCGAACGCCCCCGGAGGCCGGCGACTGGTCCAGTACTTCGACCGCGGGCGGATGGAGCTCCAGAGTCGAGCCGGTACTGGTCGCCAGGACGTCACCCAGGGATTGCTGGCCTGGGAGATGACAACGGGTCAGATCGCGCTCGGCGATTCTCTGACCCGCCCGCTAGCGCCGCCGGTCATGTCGATCGATGGCGGCGACCCTGATCCCCGCGTTCCCACCTATGCTGGCCTGTCTCGCGTCGTGCAGCAGCCGGAGCGGGACCGGAGCAACAGCCCCGAGCCGATCAGCGAGTGGATCGATGCCGACGGCCGGGTCTCGGAGGGTCCGCCGCCGTTCCCGGTCCGAATTGGCCAGTATGTACCCGCTACCGGCCACAACCTCCCCCAGGTTACGGTCGATCTCTTCAATAGCCGGCCGTTCGGTGATGCCTCCTGGATGGATGTCCTGGGATATCCGATCAGCGAGCCTTACTGGACACTCTACCGGCACGACGGGGCTGCCTGGCCCTCGCTGATCCAAGTGTTCCAGCGCCGGATCCTGGTCTATACGCCGGGGCTGGCGCCGGACCGGCAGTTCACTGTGCCAAACACCGGGCGCCACTACTACCGCTGGCGCTACGGGGCTGAGGCGACCCAGTTGTGGCCCGACATCCGTCCAGGTCGCCCGTCCCAGCACATTGTCATCTCCCCCGAACTCCAGGCCGGTATCTACGCCGAGGGCATCGAAAATCCGATCGGCCTGGCGCTGTCGCCCGATGGCCAGCTCCTGATCCTGACGGCCGGCGGTACCCTGCTGAAGGTCAACGGCGAGGATGCGAGCGGTGCCGCGAGCGGCTTCACCACCTTCGCGAGCGGCCTGGTGAACCCGCGCGGCTTAGCTGTCTACGATGGGTGGGTCTACGTCAGCGACGATCAGGGGCTTATCCGCTTCATGGATGGCGACGGCGATGACGTCGCCGAGCGGTCAGAGCGGATCTCGGCCGAGATCTCCCCCTTGCCCGGGCCGGCCGGAGCGCCGGTCATCGATGAGCAGGGCCGGATCTTCGTCGCTGGGGTGCCGCGCGGTGCCCTCTTGCTGAGCACCGAGGCCCAGCAACCTCGCGTCTACCAGGTGGTTCCACCGACTGTCAGCCCGGTCGCGGGCGAGTTCCAGCAGCCAGGCCCGCTGCTGGCCTGGGGCCGCCTGCTCCTGGTGATGGAGCAGGTACCCGGGATGCCGGCCCGCCTCGTGCGGGCGAGCACCGGCGATGGCAACGCCACGCTGGCGGCTGGGCCGGAGCTGACCTTGCCCGAGGGGTTCATCGCCAGCGCGGCGCTGGTCTACTCCAGTCAGCTCTGGCCCGACCTGATCCCGGGGACTATCTTCATCGCCGCCCGTAGCCGCGACCGAGGCGTGGTGCTCGAGGCGCTCCCGGGCAGTGGCGACGCGACGTCGGAGATGACCGAGCTCGCGGCCGGCTTCACCGACCCGTCGGCGCTCGCCGTCGGGCTGGACGGGACAATCTACGTGGCCGACACCGCGGCGAACCAGGTGATCAAGATCACGCCGCAGGCCGGCGCGCGCTAATCCTCGACTGGCCCACCGTTGCGCCGCCCCTGCCCCAACTCCTGCGCGCGCCGGTAGGCCGCCCAGACAGCCCGCGCGATCACCGTGCGCAGTCCGCCTCTCTCCATCTCGTACAGCGCCGCGGCCGACGTCCCGCCCGGCGTGGTGACCATGTTGCGCAGCTCGGCCGGGTGCCGCCCCGATTCCCGGGCGAAGAGCACTGACCCGAGCAGGGTCTGCTGCACGAGCTGCTCGGCGATGGTGCGTGGGAATCCGAGATGGACGCCGGCGTCGATGAGAGCTTCCATGATCAGGAAGACGTAGGCTGGGCCGGTGCCGCTCAGTGCTGTCGCCATATCGATCGCATCCTCGCTGTCGACCCGGATCGCCAGCCCCATGGACTCCAGCACGGCTTCGACCAGGCTCTGCCCTGCCTCGTCGACCGCCGGAGCCGGATACCAGACCGTCGCCCCATGACCAATCTGCGCCGGTGTGTTCGGCATCGAGCGCACGATGAGCGCATGCTGCAGCCCGCGGCTCAACCGCTCGATCGTGGCCCCGGCAATGATCGAGAGCACCACCTGGCCCGGCGCGAGCTGGCCGGCTAGGTCGCGGGTGACCGCGTCGAGCGACTGGGGCTTGACCGCGAGCACGACCAGGTCGGCCCCCTCAATCGCCTCGCGGTTATCTGCTGTCAGCTTCAGGCCGAGCCTGGCCTGAAGCTCTCCCCGGCGCTTCGGGTTCGGCTCGCCGCCGGTGAGCTGGTGAACGCTGACCAGCTCTGCCCGCAGCAGGGCCGACGCTATCGCTTCGCCCATGACGCCGCAACCGATGAAGGCGATTCGCTTGTCACGCAACACGGCATGC
>BEIC01000136.1 GCA_002898875.1 bacterium HR26 | reverse complement strand
TTGCGCCCGACTGCGACCGATTTATACTCAGGCTGTGCTCTCGCCGAGCATGAAGCGCGAAAGAGCAAGGCATTGCTATGCCATGCTCTTAGGGTACCCATGGGGAGGACACGCGTTATGCGGCTGGAGGTTCGCCTCGATCCGGTCGAACTTGGGATGTTACCGCCGAACTACCGGGAGGCGCTGCAAGCGGTGATCTACCGCAACCTGCCGCCGCCCCTGGCGGACGCGCTGCACGACGGACGCTATTGGGAGGGGCGACGGCCGGTCAAGCCGTTCGTCTTCTCCCAGCTCAGCGGGGCGATCAGCTATCAACGCGCCGACGGCTTTAGCGTGGGTGGGCAAGTCTGGTTCCGGTTCGCCTCGCCCGCCGTCGATCTCGTGCAGGCGCTGGCCGAAGGCCTGCTGCGCAACGGGGTTATCCGGCTGGCGACACTTCATTTTGCGGTAAGAGAGGTGGCGGCGCTACCGGACCCATCACTTGAGCTGCCGCTCGTGGTGCGCACGCTCTCGCCGATCACTGTCTACCGGACCTTCGAGCAGGACGGGCGGCGGCGCACGCAGTACTACAACCCGCTCGCTCGCGAGTTCGCTGAGCTGGTCGCCGCGAACCTGGCGCGGAAGGCCGAGATCCTCCGCCTGCCGTGCTCCGAGCCGATTCAGATTCATCCGCTGGGTGTAAGCCCGCGCCATCGCCGCCTGGAGCAGTACAAAGGCACCTGGATCGAGGCCTGGGCCGGGCGCTTCCGGCTGGAGGGGCCGGAGCAGATGCTCTGGCTGGCGCTCCACGCCGGGCTCGGCGCCAAGAACAGCCAGGGCTTCGGGTTCGTCGATGTCGAGCCCCGGCGCCAGTCGCCGGACGCGGAGAGGAGAGCAGAGGCGTGATCCAGGGCATCCGCGCGCTCGGGCGCTTCGTGCGGCACGCACTGCCGGACGACACGGTCTCCATGGTCAGGCAGCTCGCGCTGGCTTCCGACGACGAGGACACCGGTGACGGCGCGGAGCGCCGCCGCTATCTGGCCGTCGTCGACCTCTGGCCGGAGCGGCGTCTCCTCCGCCATGGACTTGTCGAGGTCTCGAGCCCAACACTGCGCCGCTACCTGTTCCTGAACCTGATGAAGTCCGAGCCAGGTGGCGACGTGCGCGACGTGACCGTGCGCGACCTGCGGCACCTTCTTGGCCCCGTCTTCGTGGGCCTCGCTCCGCGCCTCCTCACGGGCGAGGAGGGGCCTGCGGCACTGGCCGAACTCGAGCCAGTGCTGGCGCCGGCCAAGCCAGTACTCCGCGACCTCGGGCCAGCCATCGACCGCCGCTCGCGCTTCCTGCTCGACCTGGACGGTTTCCGCCTGGAGCCTCCGCCACCTGCAACGAACGCCGGCGAGTACCTTCACGTCGCAGACGGCGGGCACCTCCAGGTCGCATGGCACGTGCTTGATCAGGTCGAACCGAAGAAGCGCGCGGAGGCGCTGGCGAAATCGCTGCGCGCGCTTCTGGGCTGGGGCAGCGATGTGGCCTACTGCACGCTCGCGCTGGACGGCCGGCCGCTGGCCGAGGAGCCCGCCTACGGTCGTTTCGTGCTCTGGTACCTGGTGGAGCGGGCCTTCGCCGACGCGGTTCCCGGCCACTGTCACCTCTGCGGTGAGGAGCGCCCGGTGACGAGCGACTTCCGGCGCTTCCGCATCAAGACCTATATCACCGACAAGACGAGCTTCGCCTCAGGACTCGTAGAGGCTGGCTTCGCGCGCTGCTACGTGGCCTGCCGGGACTGCTACCTCGACCTGATGATCGGCGACCGGCTGCTGGAGCAACAGCTCGAGACCCGGTTGCTCCGCACGCCGGTGTTCGTGGTGCCCGAGTTCGCTCTCGATACCCCGCTGGACTACGAGGCAGTGATGCGCCGGCTGGCGCTGGTGCGGCAGGAAGCGACCGAGCTCGATCGCCTCCGAGAACTCCGCCGCACCCCCGAGGACTTGGCCCGGGTGGGGCAGCAGCGAGCCGAGCTCTACGCCTACCTGACGTTGCTCTTCCACGAGAAGCAGAACATGGCGGTCAAAGTCCGCGAGGTGGTGGCCGAGGTGCCGCCGTCGCGCGTGCAGGCCGTGATCCGCGCGATGAACCGGCTGAACGACCTCGCGGCGACGAGCCACTGGGCCCAGCCGTTCCACGACGAGCGATCGGGCTGGTTCCCGGGTCTCGACGGCCTGCTGCGGACACTGCCGCTCCGTCGCCAGCAGGGCGCGCCCGAGGTACGGCCGGCGCTGACGCTGGCGCGGCAGCTCATCCAGGGCGAGCCGGTCGACGAGCACAGCCTGGTCGCCGCATTCCTGGAAGGCGCCCGCGCCATCGTCAGCCAGCACGGCGGCTACTGGCTCGTGCCCGAGCGCTGGGCGAGGCAGACGGCGTCGCCGCGCGAGGTCGATAGCGCCCTGCGGCAGTTCGTGTGCCGCACGCTCGCCCTGCGCTTGCTCGTGTCGGAACTCTGTCGTGTCGATCGAGGAGGTGTCACCGTGGACCGCGCGATCCCTGAACCGTACCGCAGCGCGTCGGAGGGGCTCCAGCTCGATGCGCAGCAGCAGGCCCTCTTTCTCCTGGGCGTGCTGCTGGGCCGGGTGGCCCACCGGCAGTACGTCGACTCGGACGGCGGCTCCAAGCCGGTGCTGGAGAAGCTGAACTACGGTGGGATGTCGCTGCCGCGCCTGCTGAGCTTCACCGCCGAGCTCTTCGATAAGATGCGCCAGTACCGGCTGCTGACGGAGTACAGCCCGGCGGAGAACGAGCTGCTCTACTCGCTGGCGAGCTTCTTCCTGACCGCGGAGCGACAGCGCTGGCGGCTGACCGACCAGGAGAACGTTTACTACCTCCTCGCTGGCTACGCCTACGAGACCGGGCGGATCATCCAGCGCGGCGGGCAGCGTGAGGCCGAGGCACCAGCCTCTGAACCGCAGCCCGCAGCCTGACAGTCGATACAAGCGGTGAGAGGACGTGAACCGACGCAGATGAGAGGAGAGGCTGGCATGGCAGACGCCGCGATCCGCAACGCCGATATCCTGTTCCTGTATGACGCCAAGCTGACCAACCCGAACGGCGATCCGGACGACGAGAACCGGCCGCGGATGGATCCGTTCACACGGCGCGCCCTCGTGAGCGATGTGCGGCTCAAGCGCTACCTGCGCGACTACTGGATCGGGCAGGGCCTGGACGTGTGGGTTCGCACCCGGGACGACGGCACCCGGCTCGATGCCTCGACACGGCTCGACGACCTGCGCAAGCGCTACGAGCAGGAGACCGGCCAGCAGGCGGGGCGGCGCACGCGGGACGAAACCGGCTTCCGTGACTGGTTCCTGCAGCGTCTGATCGACGTCCGCCTGTTCGGGGCGACGTTGCCGATCAAGGCACAGGACGGTGGGCGTGGCCTCTCGGAGCAGTACACCGGCCCGGTGCAGTTCAACTGGGGCTTCGCCCTCCACGAGGTCGAGCTCAACCCCTCCAACAGCATCACCTCGACCTTCGCCGGGCGCGGCGGTGTGAAAGGCGAGTACGGCACTATCGGCAAAGACTGGCGGCTCCTCTACGCGCTCATCGGCTTCTGGGGGCACGTGGCCGCGCAGCGCGCTCGCCAGACGGGGATGACCGCTGGTGACCTCGCGACGCTCGAAGAGGGGCTGCTGCGCTGCCTCTCCAGCGAGGCGACCACCCGGAGCAAAGTCGGGCAGACTCCCCGCCTCTACGTCCGTGTCGACTGGCGCGAGCACACGCCGCCCTTCGGTGACCCGCGCGACGGGCTGCGGCTCCTACCGGTGAACGAGTCGCTACCGGTCGAGCGCTGGCGCAGCGTCGAGGAGTACGTGCTCGATCTCCTGCCCCTCGCCGAGCGGCTGAACCGCTATCGAGAGCAGATCGCCGCGATCCGCTACTGGCGACACGACGAACTGAACGTGCGCGGCGAGGACACGCTGCGCGAGTTCGACGACTTCGTGGAGATCACGTTGTGAGGCCAGCCATGGTACAGGTTGTGCGCTTTACCCTGCGGGGGAAGCTGGCCCACTTCCGCCGCTTCTACACCAACTCGTCGTCGCTCACCTATCCGATCCCTCCACCGACGGTCATCCGCGGCATCGTCGGGGCGGCGCTGGGCCTCTCCCGCCTCGAATACCCGGCCGTCCTCGCCGACCTGTCGATGGCCGTGCGCCCGGCGGCACCAGCGCGCACTCTCTTCCAGGGGGTCAATTTCCTCAAGGTGGTGAACAGCGCGGAGCGGGAGCTGCGCGGCCTGGAACCGCGCACCCAGATCCCGACCCAGTTCCTCTTGCCCCACACCCTCGACGAGGCGCTCGCCTTCGAGGTGCTGCTCCTGCCAGGGCGGCAGGCGACCGCGACCGACCTGGCGGGCGGCCTGCAGGCGCCGGTCTATCCCCCGACGCTGGGAACGGCCTACTGCCTCGGCTGGATCGAGAGCGTGAACGTCGTCGACGCCACCGATGGCGGTGAAGGTTCCGAGGAGATCGCGCCCTACTTCGGCGCGCTCTACGCCGACGCGGTGGAGGCGATCGACGTGGCGGTGGGCCAGCGGCTCTCCCGTGACCGCTATCCGATCCGGCTGGCGGCCGACCGCCGCCTCGAGTCGGCGCGCGACCTCCTCGTCGAGTTGAGCGGAGCGCCGATCCGGTGCCGCTACCGCGGAGCCTGGCTGGTGGTCGGCGGGGAGCGCTGGGGAGTGATCGGATGACGTCGACGGTCGAGCGCTGGCTGGCGCACGAGGGGGAGTCGCTGCTCGACCACCTCAGGAGTGTGGGGGAGCTGGCGCGTCGCTTCGCCCCGGATGCTCTTGCCGACGCGGCCGAGCTGGCGGGTCTCGTCCACGACCTGGGCAAGGCGACGCCCTTCTTCCAGGCGCGCCTGCATGGCCAGGACGGGGGCGGAGCCGAGGCGAACCATGCCTACCTCGGCGCGCTCTACGGGGCGTGGGTCGCTCAGGCACGTGGCCTCGATCCTCTGGTGGTGTTCCTGGCCGTCGCCCGCCACCATGGGCCGCTGCGCACACCACACGAACTGCTGCCCCACCCAGGTGATATCGACCCGCCGGGGTTCCTCGATGTCGACCGGCCAGGGCTGCGGAGGACGCTGCGCGCGCTCCCGGTTCAGTTGGATGCCGCGCGCCAGAGCTGGCCGTTGCTCTGCCCGGCGCTGGGCCTGCCCGACCCGCTTCCCTTCCTGGACGGGCAAGTGTGGCAGACGCTGCGCGGGCTGGCCGAGGAGGCGCTCGCTCTAGCCCACCTCGCGGAGTACGAGGCGCTCGAGCCCGCGGCTCGCCACCGGTACTGGGAGACGAACATCGTCTTCTCGGCGCTGATCGATGCCGACAAGAAGCTGGCCGCTGGCTACCGCCCTCCTCATCGCTCTGCCCTACCCGCAGACCTGGTCGACCGGTATCTCGCCACCCTGTCCGGCGACGGCGGGCCGCTCGGGCCTTTCCGCCGGCAGCTCTACCAGGCGGTCGACGAGCGCATCCGGAGCGAGCCGCTCGACCGGCTGTACCCGGCGCTGCTCACGCTCACCGCTCCGACTGGCGCCGGCAAGACGCTCACTGTCCTCAACGCGGCGCTCAAGCTCCGTGAGCGCATCGAGCGAGAGCGCGGGCTGAGACCGCGCATCGTCTACGCGCTGCCGTTCATCAACCTGATCGAGCAGACCGACGATGTCGCGCGCGACGTCCTGATGAACGGCGGCGTCGATCCGGCCGATGTCCTGATCACCCATCACCACCTGGCGCCGCTGGCCCAGCGGCCGGCGTCCACGAGTGCGCCAGCGCGCAGTCCGGCAATGGAGAGTTCGACGTCCGACGAAGACCTGGTCGAGGTCGACGAGAGCCTGCTCTTGGCCGAGTCCTGGGACGCCGAGATGGTGCTGACGACGTTCGTCCAGGTCTTCCACACCCTGGTCGGCTATCAGAACCGGATGCTCAAGAAGCTGCACACCCTGGTGGAGGGTGCCATCCTCGTCCTGGACGAGGTGCAGGCGCTGGACGCCCGCTACTGGCCGCTCCTCCGCGCTGTCCTCAGCGATCTCCCGCAGTGGGGCATCACCGTCATCCTGATGACGGCGACCCAGCCGGCCCTGGTCGACCGCCAGAGGGCACTGGAACTGGCCCCACCCTTGCCCGGATACCCGTCCCGGGTCATGCTGCGCCCGGCCGAGCCGCGGACGGTGGCCGAGCTCGCCGCGGCGGTGGCGGCGCGCGCCGGGCAGAGCCAGCTCGTGGTCGTCAACAGCGTGCGCGTCTCGCTGGAGCTGTTCGAGGCGCTGCGACGCTACGGTTTGCCCCATCTCTTCTACCTTTCGACCAATGTGACGCCGCGCGACCGGCACGCGCGACTGGAGGAGATCCGGACACTGCTCAGGCAGCGCGCCCCGGTGGTGCTCGTCGCCACGCAAGTCGTCGAGGCAGGGGTGGACGTCGACTTCGACTCTGGCTGGCGGGAGTGGGGGCCGCTCGAAAGCCTGGTGCAGGTCGCTGGGCGGATTAACCGGAACGCGCAGGCGCCAGCGGGCGAGCGCGAGCTCGGCGTCGTCGAGCTGGCCGAGGGTCAGGGCCACCTCGTCTACGGCCGGGTGCTCTTGGAGGCCGCGCGGCAGGGACTCAGCGAGCCGCTCGCTGACCGGGCGGTCGAGCAGATCCTCGCAGCGTACTTCGACACCATCGAGCAGCGGATCGCCCAGGAGCGGGCCTGGCGGCTGCTGACGGCGCTGCCGCGCCTCGACTACGACCGGAGCGGAGCTGACTGTCACCGTGGCGGCGCATCGCTGCCTGTGCGCTGCTTCCAGCTCATCGAAGAGCCTCCCTCGCTCAGCATCTTCGTCGAGCAGGACGAGCAGGCATCGGCGACGCTGCGCGCCCT
>BEIC01000135.1 GCA_002898875.1 bacterium HR26 | reverse complement strand
TCGAGTACCGGGAGCTGCTGGGGAACGTAGCCGATACGGCTGCGTACCCGCGCTCCGTCGCGGATCGGCGAGAGCCCATCGATGCGGATCTCCCCGGTGTACGAGGTACGGCCGAGCAAGCAGCGCAGCACGGTCGTCTTACCAGCGCCGTTGGGGCCCCAGAGGGCGACCGCCTCCCCCTTGTGCACGACGAACGAGAGATCGTCGAGTACCAGCCGCTTGCCGTAGTACTTGGTCAAGTGCTCGACCTCGATCACGGCCGGCTGTCCCACCGCGCCAGGAGTCAAGGGTGCCCGCTGGCGTAGCTCGACGCCCTGCGCAGATGTCTCGCCGCGAGCGCCGTTAGCTCCGATGGAACCCGCCTCGCCAGCGAGTGCCGGGCGCACGGAGGGCGGGTGGGCGGCCATGACTCCCAGCCGCCCGAACAGACGCTTGTGCCAGGGTGCCGCCAGACCGGTGGCACCGAGAGCGAGCAGACCGACGGCCAGCAGCGCGTGCGGCCAGCGCGGTTGGCCGCTTGGCCACGATACGGCAGGCCATGCCCCAGGGGCGACCAGCGGCGCCGGATCGGTGACCCGGGGCTCGGGCCGGAACAGCGGCACGGCGCGGGCGGCCAGGTCGATGGCGGTCGCGGCCAGGCTGAAGCGGAAGAATTGGAGGATCGGGTACCGGTCGGTCATCGACTCGAACAGCGGCTCGTCCCGGTAGGGGATATCGCCGATGCCGTCGCCGTCGGCGTCGTATCCCGCATAGTCGCTCCAGAAGTTACCGCGGCCATCTTCTGCCCACTCCAGATCGGCCGGACGACCCCCGCCGGAGACGGCTACCGTTTCGAGGTTCTCCAGGATCGTGTTCCCAGTGATCCGGTTGCGGCGTGTGGCCGGGGTCAAAAGCAGGCCGGTATCGTTATAGCTGATCCAGTTGCCGACGATCCGGTTTTCGATAGCGGGCGAGAGCGGCGAGTTGTCGATGTAGATGCCGACACGGTTGTGGTGGATCAGGTTCTGTTCGGCGACCAGGCCATCGGTCTCCTTGACTGCCAGGCCATAGCCTGATGGCCCGCGGTTTGCCCACAGGACATTCCCGCGCACAGTCTGGTGCGCTCCGTACATCAGGTAGATCCCGACCGAGTTGTCCTCGATGACGTTCTGCTCGACCAGGCTGCGCTGGCTGTACATGAAGTGAAGCCCGTAGCGCGCTCTGGTAATATGGTTTCCCTGCACCACCGTGTCGTCGGAATACCAGATCAAGGCATCGCGGATATCGTGTAGCTCGTTGCCGAGCACCTGCGCTCTGGGGCTGTGCCAGATCTTCAGGCCGTCACCGCGCGCTGGCTCAGGCAGTTCCTTCCCGACGATCAGGTTGCGCTCGACGAGGCTGTCCGGTGCGTTCTCGAGGTAGAGGCCAAAGAGCGCGTCGAGTACCTGGTTGCCGACGATGGCTGCGCGCGGCGCGCGGGCGCGGATGCCGCTGTCCTCGCGGTCGTGACTCGATCCGCTGCCACGGACGACGAAGCCTTCGAACCGCACGTCTGGCGCGGAGATGGTGACCACGGTACCCTGGCCACCCCCGTCGATGACCGGCCAGTCGCGGCCGACGAGCGTCAGCGGGCGATCGATCAGGAGGGGTCCAGCATAGACGCCACCGCGCACCTCGATCGTCGCTCCGGCTGGCGCCTGATGAAGAGCAGCAGCGAGATCGTCGAGCGGGCACTGAGGGCATACGATCAACGTCGTTCGAGCGCCTGCGTTGCTTACGTCGCCCATCGTCAGCAGCGAGACGACGATGACCACCAGGGCGGCTAGCCGGGCGACCCCGCTCATGGCCGTCACCCCACCTCGACGCGGCGTTGCGAGGGCTGCCAGCGCCGCGCGATCGCGAGCGCGCTCGCCAACGCGGCCGCGAATGCCAGGTAGAGCCCGGGGCCGAAGCGCGCGATCACCGAGAACTGGCCGACCCGTCCCGTGCCCAGCACAGGTGGGGTGAAGGGCTTGATCGCACTGCTGAGCGCCGCTGTCGGGTCGAGGTGATGCCCGAAGTACCAGAGCCAGTAGGCCAGGTCGGCCAGAAAGATCAGCGGGAAGAGGACGACGAGCACCGAGAGCAGCGCTGTCCAGCGCCGTCGCACCGCTGCCGCGAGCGCCGCCACTGCCGCCAGCGCAACGATGCCGAACGGCGCGATCGCCCGCTCGAAGGTCGCTGCCTCCTCCAGCTTCATCATCCCGATGTAATGGTTGAGGCCGTTGACTTCAGCCACGTCGCCGGCCAATCCCCGCGGGCCGAGATAGATCGCGACCTTGAGGCCGCCAGGGTACTGCGGCGCTAGGAGCGTCATCTCCCAGTACGGCAGCGCTAGCGAGACGAGCAGCGCTACCGCCGCCAGCGCGAACAAGATCCGGTCGTTCAACCGGCTCAGCACGGCACGTATTGCGGGCCGTGCCTCTGCTGGTCGTTCGGTGGCGACCGGTAAAGTGGTAGCGATCCGCTCCATGACGAGCATCCTCTCGATCGCTGAACGGGGCGGGCAGAGTCGCCCGCCCCGTTACCGTTACCGCTTCGGCTTGACCAGGAAGTAGCCCATCATCTCCAGATGCAGGGCCGAGCAGAACTCGGTGCAGTAGAACGGGAACGTCCCTGGCATGTCGGCGACGAACCGGAGCGTCTGCGTCTCTCCCGGCTCCAGGCTGAGGTTGATGTTGTAGCCGCCCAGCGCGAAGCCGTGAGTCGCGTCCTTGGCGCGCTCGATGTTCGTCAGGTGCCAGATCACCTCGTCGCCTTCCTCGACCTCGACGACGTCAGGCCGGATCTGGCTCCGCAGGAGCACGCCCCAGATCTCGACCGTCTTGCCCCGGCGCTCGATCCGCTCCTCGCCCACTTTCAGCACGGCGTTCGGGTCGACGCTCTGGGTCTCCGGGTTCCAGCCGACCTCCGGGTAGACGTCCCAGGCCTTGATCCGTTCGGCCTTGATGATCTGTGCGTAGTGCGGCTCGCCGATGCCGATCGGTGAGTCGTAGAGCAGCCGCATCGGCCGGTCTGGGCCGATGTCGATGAGCTGGGCGTTCTGCGGGAGCAGCGGCCCGAGCAGTGAGAAGCGGTCGACCGACCACTTGTTGTGGGCCACCAGGAACGTGCCTGCCGGCTTCGCGGTATCGCCCTCGACGGCTGCCAGGTGGCCGATGTTGTAGTGCACCGGCAGCTTCTCGACCAGCTTCCAGCCGTCCTCCCGGTACGGCTTGCCGAGCGCCCAGCGGGCCACCGCGCTGTCGAGGAAGAGGCTGGTGTAGGCGTAGCCCTGGTCGTCGAACTGGGTGTGCAGCGGCCCGAGTCCGAGCTCGACCTGGGCCTCCAGGCACTGCTCGAACGGCAGGATCGGGATGCCGTACTCGTCGTGGTCGAACTGGCCGGCGGCGATCGCTTGTTGGATCTTCTCGAAGCTGTAGACCGTCACGTGCGGATCGAGCTTGCCGGCGACCACGATGTAGTCGCCCCGCGGGGTGACATCGACCCCATGCGGGCTCTTCGGCTCGGGGATCAGGTAGAGGAGCCCTTCCTCGACCGCTGTCTCGATGCGGATCAACTTGAAGCCCTGGACTTCCTCGTACTTGCCGGCCGCGACGACCTGCTCCGCCTTGCGCCAGTTCACGACGTGCAGGTAGTCCATGTCGCGCTGGGTGGTCGCCATCTCCATCGCTGGCCGGCCCTCGAGGATGCCCGGCACCGCCAGCTCAGTGTTGATCGAGTTCCAGAAGGCCCACCCTTCGGACGGGCCTTTGCCGGCGTCGGCGAGGTCGTGCCAGTAGGGCGGCGTCTCGATCGCGAACGACTCCTCGGGGACGATCCGCCCCTGCTGGCGGTCGAACTTCCAGAAGGTCAGGACGCCGCGGTACTTCTCCTTGTACTGGTTCAGCGGTGCGTACTCCCCACCGAGCGGCACGGGGTACTGGTCGGCTTCGAGCACGTACTCGGTATTGGGGGTGACGAAGCAGCCGCCGTGCTCGTTGACGAGCAGCGGGTTCTTGACGATCTGCTTGGTCTCGAAGTCGCGCAGGTCGATGACGGCGACGCGGCCGTTGGCCTTGTCGTTGATGAAGAGGAACTGGCCATCGTACTCGCCGTTCGTCTCGCTCAGCGCCGGATGGTGCGTGTCGGCCCAGGTGAGCGGTCGTCCGCGGAAGGAGCCGCCCTCGAGCACGCGGTTCGGCGAGCCGCCATAGCCATACCCCTGCCACGGCTCCGGGGTGAAGACCGCGATCACCTTCAACAGCCGCATCGATGGGAGCCCGTGGACGAGTACCTGCCCGCCGTGGCCAGTCGAGGAGAACATCAGGTACTCGTCGTACTTCCCACTCGGCATGTACGTCATGAGGGCAGCCGTGACGTCCTCCGGGGTGAGCTGGCGCTGCTTGATGATCTCCTCGGCGCTCGCCCCGAGCTTGGGGGTCTCCTTGCGCTGGAGCGCGTTGCAGCTCCCCAGCAGCGCGCTCGCCGCTGGCAGACTCGCGGCGGCGCCCAGCACACCGAGGAAGCGGCGGCGGCTCACTCGGCGACTCCGGTCGTACGGTGGCTTCGGTCGAAGCTGCTCGCTCATGGTGCCCTCCTACTCGAACTGGTCCGGCACTGGCCGGTCATGACCGATTACTCGATCTCTGGGCCCATGAAACCGCGACCGGAGCCTGGCACCCACACCCCATTGGGCGGTTTATCGCTCTCCACGCGGGTAGTCTCATCCCCTACCCCGAGGGAGAGTTCGTGCGAGACGATCTGCTGACGCTCAAAGGAGCGAGTGATGGACAGCTCGTTGGAATGGCGCTCAGTGACCACAACGTCATCGTGTGTCGCCGGGCAATCCTCGCGCGCCAGCGGCCAGCCAGAGCAGTAGCTGCGACATGAGCCTGTTTGGGAAACACTGGCGCAGCTGACCGGCTGCGACAAGCAAGGCAGCGCGACTTCGTAAAGATCGAGCTGGCGCGCACCTGACCACTCGTGGAGTGTTGACTGCGCAACGGTGAGGCAGCTATGCGCCCGCTGCGGCCGGGGAGCGAGCGCTCCAGCCGAGGGCGACGTTGACCAGGAAGGCGAGCGCCAGCAGCACTATCCCCAGCGCGATCGCCAGCGCGAAGTTGCCGCGGCCGGTCTCCAGCACGATGGCCGTGGTCAGGATCCTGGTCTGCCCGGCGATGTTGCCGCCCACCATCAGCGAGGCACCGACCTCGGAGATGGCCCGTCCGAAGGCGGCGGCGACGGCGAGCAGCACCTGGGGTAACGCGGCACGCACCAGTTCCCACCCGAGCGCCAGCCGCCCGGCGCCATCCACCCGCAGGGCGGCCAGCAGGTCGGGCTCCAGCAGGCCGAGCGCGGCCCGCGTGAAGCCGGCGGCGATCGGCGCGGCCACCAGGAACTGGGCCAGCGCCATGGCGGCCGGGGTGTAGAGCAGCCCCAGTGCCCCGAAGGGGCCGGTGCGCCATAGGAACAGCGTGACCACCAGCCCAACCAGCACCGGCGGCAATCCCATCCCGGTGCTCACAATTACCTGGAGTAGCGCGCGCCCGGGAAACCGCCCGACGGCCAGCGCGACCCCTGCCGGGATGCCGGCAACTGCCGCCAGCGCGGTCGCAGTCAGCGACACCATGAGCGAGCGCAGCACGAGTTGCCGCAGCTCAGGATCGGCGCGGAGGATCAGGCGAACCGCTTCGATCAGCCCATCCCACAGCAGATCCATAGCGCGCTACCGGCCGAGCTGCTCTTCGGTCTTGCCGGCGTCGGGGACGAAGAGCGGCTGGCCGAACTGCTCGCGACCGAACTCGGCGATCACCCGCTGGGCCTCCGGCGAGAGCAGGAACTGGGCAAATGCCCGGCCGCCCTCGACGTTGATCTGCCTCTCGGGGAACCGCGCCGGGTTGACCGTGATCACATGGTAGAGGTTCAGCAGCATGGGATCACCCTCAACCAGGACGTCCAGCTCGACGCGCCCCCGGTACGCCAGGAACGTGCCTCGATCCGAGAGGGTGTAGCCCCGCTTCTGATCGGCCAGTGTCAGTGTCGCGCCCATCCCCTGGCCGGAGGTGATGTACCAGGGTGCTCCTTTCGGGCTCAGCCCGGCCTCCCGCCAGAGCCGCTTCTCGAGCTGGTCGGTGCCCGAGCCGTCGTCGCGGCTGATCCAGATCGCCTGCACCGACGCGATCTTCCGCAGCGCGTCCACGGCCGAGCGGAGCCCGCGTATCCCAGCCGGGTCATCCGGCGGGCCGACGATGACGAAGTCGTTATGCATCACCAGCAGGCGCTCCGATCCATAGCCCTGCGCCATGAACTCGCGCTCGGCGTCCGGCGCGTGGACCAGCACCACGTCGGCCTCGCCACGCTCGGCCATCGCCAGCGCCGCGCCGGTCCCCACCGCGACCGGCTTCACGCGGTAGCCCGTCCGCTCCTCGAACAGCGGCACCAGCACGTCCAGAAGCCCGCTGTCCTGCACGCTGGTCGTCGTGGCCAGGATGACGATGTCACGCCCCTCCTGCCCGCGCGAGCGAAACACGAAGAGAGCGCTGCCGGTGAGGATACTCGCGAGCACGAGAAAGCCCAGGAGCATGAGGACGGTTCTCATCGACCCATTTCTCACGGCCTCATCCCCGGACGGACATGCAGGGCAATTATGGGCCGGGGAACGTGTTGCGCTCGAACAGGGCCAGCGCCCCCAGGATCGACCCCGTGGCCACCACGTGCATCAGGATCAAGGCCACGGCAGTCGAGGGTTCTTGTGCCGCCCCTAGCGGCGGGATCAGCAGAAGCAGGAAGGCGACTATCGCCAGCAGAACGAAGACGCGGAAAGCCTGGCGGGTCAGCCGGCGAAGTATCCCGTACACGACCGTCGCGATCAGGAGCGTGACGGCTGTGATGGCGATGACCCCGCCGGCGGTCACCTCGGAGGGTTCCCGGTTCGGCGGCTGCACGACGAACGGCGTGCCGAGCGCATCGGCGGTCACGTAGATGACAACGTTGAGCGCTGCCGCGATGATGGCAGCCAGTACTCCTGCATGCCATAGCCGGGCCAGTCGCCACGAGCGTCGCTCACGCATCGAGGTGGCCATCGTGCGCCTCCCCAGCTCGCCGAACCTCCCGGCGATTCGTGACCATTTTATTGTACG
>BEIC01000134.1 GCA_002898875.1 bacterium HR26 | reverse complement strand
ATGCAGCGGATCGCTCGCTGGCTGAATCTGTCGGAGACAGCCTTCCTCCTGCCGCCGACGGCCAGGGATGCGGACTATCGCGTCCGCATCTTCACGTTGGAGCGAGAGCTGCCATTCGCCGGCCACCCGACGCTGGGGAGTTGCCATGCCTGGCTCGTGGCCGGCGGCAGGCCGCGGAGCGAGGACGAGATCGTCCAGGAGTGCGGGGCGGGGCTCGTGCGCATCCGCCGCCAGCAGGGTCTCCTGTCGTTCGCCGCGCCGCCGCTCGTTCGCAGCGGGCCGGTCGATGAGCCCACCCTTCGGACGATCGAGACGGTTCTTCGCATCGATCGATCGCGCATCGTCGATGCCCAGTGGGCCGACAATGGGCCCGGTTGGGTCGTCGTCTTGCTCGAGTCGGCGGATGACGTGCTTGCCCTCGAGCCCCTCAGGCAGTTCCCTGCCCGTGTCGATATCGGCGTAGTCGGCCCGTACCCATCGGGTAGCCCGGTCGCCTTCGAGCTGCGCGCGTTCTTCAGCGATCACCGGGGCGGCGTGGTCGAAGATCCGGTCACGGGCAGTCTCAACGCGTCGGCCGCGCAGTGGCTCCTGTCCTCCGGCCGTGCCAGGGCTCCGTATGTCGCCTCCCAGGGAACGCGCCTCGGCCGCTCCGGCCGGGTCGTGGTCGATCAGGACCAGGAGGGCACCGTCTGGGTCGGCGGCAAGACCACGACGTGCTTTGCCGGCGAATACCTGCTCTAGGCGCCAGGCCTTGCACGGTACGACGGAAGACCTGGTGGGTGGAATCGCTGGCCGTACGAGCGTAGCGGGTCGACGGTGCCTGGCGGATACTGGACGTGCGAAGGTGGGCGGCAGCTCGGATGAGACGGGTGCGGGTCTGGGCGCTGCTGCTGGCTGGCCTGACAGTCGCGGTGCCGATCGTGGTACCGCCTGGCTGCTGAGCCGGTAGAGTTCGCGGCCGAACTGCACGCGGGTCATGGCATCTATCGCGGCATCGCTCCAGAATCGCTGCACGCCGGCTTCATGGCGCCGGGCCTCGTCGACCGCAGTGATCTCGGACGGCGAGAGAGCACCCCGTGCTCGCCTCGGCGTCCGGCTGCGAGCGTGGCTCGTTTCCCCCACACTCTACCAAAGGACATCGCTCGCCGGTGAGTGGTGTCCTGACAGAAACCGTGCCCACTGGACACAACCGGCCGGGTTCTGGTAGGCTACAGAGGCGACTGTACGTACAGATTCGCAGGGGGACGATCTCGATGACGCCGGCCATCGCCTTCTTCAACCAGAAGGGTGGGACCGCCAAGACCACCAGCACCCTCAACGTCGGGGCCGCCATGGCTGAGCAGGGGCTCCGCGTCCTGGCTTTCGACCTCGATCCCCAGGCCAGCCTGACGATGGCGCTCGGCATCGATGTCCAATCGCTCTCGCTCTCCGTCTACGACTTGCTGGTCGACGAGACGGTCACGCTGGCCGAGGTGGCGCAACCCACGCGCATCTCCGGGTTCGACCTCGTGCCGAGCCATCCGGATCTGGCGGCCGCCGAGCTGGAGCTGCTGAGCGAGCTCGAGCGCGAGCGCAAGCTGAGCCTCAAGCTCCGGGCCTCCCAGCCGCTCCCGTACGACGTGGTCCTGATCGACAGCCCGCCGGCGCTCAACATCCTGAGCATCAACATCCTGGTGGCTGCCGACACGCTGGTCATCCCGATCGAGCCGCACCCCCTCTCGCTGATGGTGCTGCGCCGGCTCTTCGAGACCGTCAACCGGGTGCGCCGGCTCAACCCGCGGCTCGAGGTGCTGGGTTTCCTGCCCACGAAAGTCCATCACTCCTCTCGCCTGGCCGCCGACATGCTGGCGACGCTGCGCGAGCAGTTCCCGGAGCTGCCGCTCTTGCCCCCGATCCCGCTCTCGGTCAAAGGCGCTGAGTCGGTCGCTGAGCACAGCTCGATCCTCCAGTACCAGCCGCGATCCTCGCTGGCCGCGGCCTACCGGCAGGCGGCGGCCGAGATCGCTCGACGCGTAGGGAGCCCCAGCCATGTCTGAAGCTCGCCCGCTCCAGGAGCCGGTCCCGTCGCTGCGGAACCTCCCCGGTGACCAGGCGACCCCAGGCAGCCAGCCGCTGCGGCGCCGCCGTCGCTTCACGGTGGACGCGCTCTTCGCCGATACCTCGCCGCGGGCGGTCGGCACGCGCGAGCTGGCGACGGCTAAGGAGATCCGGCTGGACCGTATCGAGCCCGACCCCGACCAGCCGCGGCGCTCCTTCGACGAGGAGCGGCTGGAGGAGCTGGCGGCTTCGATCCGCCTCGAGGGGGTGCTCCAGCCGATCGCGGTGCGCTACGACGCCGAGCGCGACCGCTACGTGATCATCCACGGTGAGCGTCGCTGGCGGGCGGCTCAACTCGCTGGGCTGGAGAGCATCCCGGCGATCGTCCGCGAGGTGGGCGACGAGCAGCGGCTGATCCAGCAGCTCATGGAGAACATCCTGCGCGAGGACCTGAACGCGCTGGACCGGGCGGCGGCGCTGCGCCGGCTGAAGCGGCAGATGGGCGACGCGCCCTGGGAGCAGGTGGCCGAAGCGGTCGGGATCAAGCGCAGCCGGCTGTTCCAGCTCCTGAGCACCGAGAAGCTGCCGGAGCCGGTGCAGGCAGAGATCCGGGCCGGCCGGCTCTCGGAGAAGCAGAGCCGGCCGCTGCACGGCTTGCCGGAGCGGGCACAGGCAGCGCTGGCCGAGCTGATCGTCGAGGAGGGGCTGGAGCAGCGGGAGATCGAGCGGCTGGCGAGGGCGCTGCGGGCTGCCCCGGAACTCGCCCAGCTTCCGGCGGAGGCGCTCCGTGCTCGCTTGCGAGAGCTCGCCCGTGCTGCTGCGTCGCGCGCGGTGACCAGCTCGCGGCGTGGTAGCCGTCGTGCGTCGCGTGCGAGCGAGCTCGTCACGGCGCTCGAGCGCCTGCGGCAGCTCCTCGAAGCGATCGATCCGGGCAGTCTCGATGCTGCAGAGCGGCAGATCATTGCGGAGACAATGCAGCGGCTCCGCCCGGCGCTCCGCCGCTGGCAGGAGGTGCTGGCGACGCAGCGAGAGCGCTCCTGACAGGATCGCGATCAGCCGAGAGTTCCGCGCCAGCCGCGGGGATCTGAACCTGTGTGTCGCGCCGTTGACGGTCGCCATGCTGGAGAGGTGCACCGAGGCGGTGAGGCCCTACCGCGGAACCTCCTCGTCCGCTTTCCGACAGCGCTGAGGCTCGAGCGCTTTTGTCCTCGTCGCGCTGGAGGTGCGCATCACAGAGCACGTTCTCGGGCAGAATATTCACGCGGACCAGTGCGCTGCTCGCAGCCAGTTCGTCGGTGGCCGATGTAGCCCGTCGCCCGGTGTCGGGTCTCGCTCAGGTCGCGGCGAGTTTCAGAGGTGATCGTGCCTCTGCCTACGACGGAGTTGGCACCTGTCTCTTTCTCTACTAACCTGAAGTTGTGCAACAGACCATCGACGATCGGCTTGTGAAGGCGGACAACGGTCCCCAGGTCTACGGCGGATACGACCCGTTCAACGAGTGTTTCTGGCTTGCCGATTGGGTCAACCTGTTCTGCCAGGCGAGCTGGTGGCCGTACGGGCCAAGTTTGGTCTACACGACAACTGAGGGAGCGTTCCGCTTCCGTTTCAGCCAGTCATGGCAACATTGGCATCGGGCTCGCCACGAAGGCCAGCCAGGTGGCTGGAACCGTTGGTGGTGTGAATGCAGCGGGTCAACGGTGCCAGGGGGGTATTGGAAGTGCGAAGGCGGGAGACAGCCAGGATGAGAACGATCCGGTTCGCAGCGCTGCTCCTCGCTGGCCTCTCTATCATCGTGCCGGTCGGGACAGTCCTCGCGGTGCGTGGGGTCCATGATCCGGAGCTGTGGACGATCCTCGCAACGACGCTGCTGCTCGGCTTGCCAGGGGTGGCGGCTGGACTGCTCCTTGCGTTGAGCCAGGCACGCTGGGCGCGCTGGAGTGCGTTACTGCTCTCGCTGCTCTTCCTCGCGGTCGCGCGCGGTACGGCGGCGTTGCTGGCAGGCTACCTGTACTTCCCGGCAGCGCTCGGGCTCGTCGCCCTCTCGATCGTCGCCCTGTGGCGTGATGGCCAGCAGACTACTGCTGCTGGTCATTGGTGAACGTGCCAGAGCTCCGCTGGCCGCTCGCGTTTTGGGACTCTGGAGCTGTGTCCTCGCACCGCAGAGCGGCCAGCGGCACCACCAGTTCGGCAATCCCCTGCAGATCGTGGGTCAGATGCCAGTGCTCCCCGCTCGGGTGTAGGGCCACCGCCAGCGTGGCCTTGGTCACACCTTGATCCCCACCACGCATGACTCGCCCCATCTCAGCTCCCCTCGGCGTGATCACCTGGTCGCGCTCCCGGCAGCGCTCCTGCCCCGCCCAGCCGTGGGGATGCGGGCGTGGCGGCCCGGGCAACGGTGCGGACTGGGAGTGAACCAGCGAGGCACGACGACCCCTCGTCTCCCACGGGCTTGGAGGCCCTGCAGGATGCAACCGGTGGAAATCCCTCACAGCTCCGACGGGCTCACGCGCCTGACGGCCCACCACGCGCCGGGTAGGGCCAGCGTCGCCAGGACGATTTTGAGGAGATCGCCCGGTAGGAACGGGACGAGTCCCAGAAGCGGAGCGCGCTCGACCCCGACGAACGCAGCGAGCCAGGAAACGCCGAAGAGGTAGATGACGACATTGCCGAGCACCATGGCGAGCGCGGTGGTCAGCGGCCGGCGGTCCCAGCCATGCTCAGCAAGCCAGCCGGTAACGAACGCAGCGACGATAAAGCCGATGAGATAGCCACCTGTGGGCCCGAGCAGAACGGCGGGTCCTGCCTTACCGCCGGCGAACACCGGTAACCCCGCGAGTCCCTGAGCCACATAGAGCGCCATGCTGGCCGCGCCGCGGCGGCTACCGAGCACCGCACCGGTGAGCAAGACTGCGAACGTCTGCCCGGTGATCGGGACTGGGGTGAAGGGCAGCGGGATCGTCACCCGCGCTGCCAGTGCGGTGAGCAGGCTCCCGATGACGACGAGTGCGACGCTGGTCGCAAGCCGTATTGCGGCACGCTCCCGCCAGGGACGCGGCACGGCCAGATCGGCGAGCACCATGGAGCTCATGGTCCTGTCCCCCTCCTTCCCCTAGTGAACGCCTCGCAGGCGAACGGTCCTCTTTAGCGGCGCGCCAGGACCTCGCGGAGCGGCCGGACCTCCACGCCAGCCTGGGTCAGCCGCTCGCGCACCCGCCGGGCGATATCCGGCGCGTTGGGCGCGTCGCCGTGGATGCAGATCGTCTGCACCTGGGTATGCAGGTCGGGCCCGTCGATCGTCCGGATGCGCCCCTCGAGCACCAGCTCCTCGGCGCGCCGGGCGACCTCGTCCGGGTCCCAGGCCTGCTTGCGCCGCTCCAGCACGAGTTGCCCCTGCGCGTTGTAGTTCAGATCGACGTACCCTTCCGCCGCGTGGGGCACGCCGACGGCAGCTGCCGCGCGGGGGGCGATCTCGCCCATCATCACCAGCGCCACGTCGTCGCCGAGCGCCTTGATCGCCCGGCAGAGCGCCTGGCACAGCTCCTCGTTCTGGGAGCACATCACGTAGAAGGCGCCGTGCGGCTTCACGTGCTGCAGCCGCGAGCCGACGGCCTGGGTGAAGGCTTGTAGCGCCCCGGCCTGGTAGAGCGTGTACTCGTACACCTCCTCGGGGCTCACGTCCATCCGTCGGCGACCGAAGCCGAGCAGGTCGGGGAACGCCACGTGGGCGCCGATGCCGACGCCGTGCTCGACCGCCAGCCGGACGGTCTCGCGCATCGTCGCCGGGTCGCCAGCGTGCCAGCCGCAGGCGATGTTGGCCGAGGTGATCAAGGGCATCAGGGCCGCGTCGTTGCCGAGCGTCCAGCGCCCGAAGCTCTCGCCCATGTCGCAGTTGATGTCGATGGCGCGGGCCATGGCTCAGCTCCTCTCCAGGTTCTCCTCGCTGATGGTCGCGTCCTGCCTGGCCAGCAGGTCGATCGCCTCCTCGAGGGAGACCTCCTTGAAGTGGATGTAGCTCCAGCCGGGGACCATCTGCCCCAGCTTCCACATCGCCGCCTTGGCCACCACCGCGTTGCAGATGAAGCCGCCGAGCGTCGGCCCGTCGACGCAGAGGACGATCGGCTGGTCGCCGCAGACGTTGACCGCGCCGACCGGGTAGCCGTTGTCGATGATGTTCGAGGGGTGCCCGCCGCCGGCGCCGCCGCTCGTGCGTGCCCACTGCCATTTGTAGATGTCGAGCCGGTAGCCGGTGCGGTTGGAGGCGGCGTCCAGCTTCCAGTGGTGGGTGAAGAAGGCGTCCATGTCCTCCCTGGTCATGTAGTCGGGGTCGGCCTGGGGGCCGCGGGTAGCCTCGACCTCCCAGACCTCGTTGTAGCCGGGGTAGCCCGGCACCAGGTCGGCCCGCACCCGCCGGTCGATCACCCGGCCGAGGTCGACGCGCGGCTCGCCCAGCGGCAGGCGGTCGCCCGCCTGGAGCTTGCGGCCGTCGAGGCCCCCGACGCTGCCGGGCAGGTAGGTCGCGCGGCTGCCCAGCACCGGCGGCACGTCGATCCCTCCGCTGACTGCGAGGTAGGTGCGGAAGCCGGGCCCCTGGAGGTAGTCGAACTCCAGCACGTCGCCTGGCCGTGCCCGGTAGCTGCGCCAGAGCTCGACCGGCTGCCCGTTGAGCCGGGCAGCCATATCGGCTCCACAGACGGCGAACGCCCGCTCATCGTGGAAGGCGACCACGAGACCACCGGCGGTGATCTCGAGCCCGGCCGCCCCGGGCGGGTTGCCGACCAGCACGTTGGCGAAGCGGAACGCGTAGTCGTCCATCGGCCCAGCCGGGGCGAAGCCGAGCGAGAGCATCCCGATCCGGCCGGGGTAGTCCTGCACCGTCGTCTCGAACCCGCCGTTGCGCACTTCCAGCATCGTCCAGTTCTCCTCCCTGTCGTCGCGCCGCGCTCCCTCGAGCCGTCAGGGGATGGGGACGCGCGCCGCCGCCTCGGCCTGGTGGCGGCGGAACGCCCCCGCCTCTTCGCGCACGCTGTCGAGGAACCGCAGGTACTCGCCGACGTCGAAGGTCGCTGTCTCGTCGATCACGTACTGGTAGGTGCCGTCGTAGACGGCCTGGATCATCGCTTCCAGCTCCTCGTCGGTGACGCGTGGGCGGAAGCGCAGCCGGTCGCC
>BEIC01000133.1 GCA_002898875.1 bacterium HR26 | reverse complement strand
AGCACGCCGACCAGCCCGCAGAGGAGCCCCAACAGCAGCGCCAGCACCGCCTGCGTCAGCCCGTAGTTGCTCAGCCGCACCGCGTAGGCCGGTACGACGAGCCCAGGCCCGGCCAGCAGGCCCCAGGTGAAGGCTCCGCCGAGCAACGCCGCTACCGCCACCTCGATGAGCGCGCGGCGGAGCTCGACCGCGGCCAGGGTCACCAGCGCCCCAACCAGGGCCATGCCGAGCGCCATCCCCCAGACAGGCAACCGCAGCGGCGCCAGCGGCCCCAGTGCGACCGACGCCGAGCTATAAAAGCCGGCCAACGCTAGACCACTCAGGCTCACGACGACGAGCGACTGCCCGAGCCCGTTCATGCTCCCGTCTCCCAGACGGCCCAGTAAGGAACCAGCACCCAGTCAGTGAGCTCGCCGACTCGCAGCCGCACCTCGCCCTCAACCCGCCAGCTCAGCCGGCCGCTCTCTCGCTCGCGCCGCAGGTAGTCGCGCAGTTCCGCGTAGACGTTCGCTCGCAGCTCGAGGTCGTAGCGCCCCCCTGGAGGGAGCTCCACCTGGCCCAGGCTCACCTCGCCGGCTGTCAGGCTCCGCCCGTTGAGCCAGAGGCCAGCCCGTGCGAACGAGAGGCGCAGCGTCCGGCCCGAGCCGTTCTCCAACCGCAGCCGCACCAGCACCGCGCTCTCGTCGTCCGCCACTTCGATGCCGGTGAGGGTGATCCGCAGATTGTCGAACGCGCGCCAGACGTCGAGCCATCGCCCGGCCGCCACGCCGGCATTGGCGCTCGCCAGCGCGGCCAGCAGGGCGAGCAGGGCCAGCGGCCAGCTCAGCCGCCGGGTTCCCACCCGCCGTCTCCCTCCGGCCGCCCCCCGATCGGCTCCCGGATGATGGCTTGCACCCGCTCGCCGGCTCGATAGGGGCGATCGCGCGGCGGGATCAGCAGGAACGCATTCGCGCCGATCAGCGACATCAGCCGGGCCGACGACTGCGACCCGGTGTTGCGCGCGCGCAGCACCCCCCCGCCGTCCGACCAGACGACACCCCGCTGGAACTCGATCCGGTCGCCACTCTCGACGTCGTGCTCGAGCACGACCGTCACCGGCCTCGGCAGCACCGGCTGCTGGCCGGTCATCGCCCGCAGCGCGGTCGCTACCAGGATCTCGAAACCAACGATGGCCGAGACCGGGTTACCGGGCAGGCCGAAGACGTAGGTCTGGCCAACCGTGGCGAAGTGGAACGGCTTGCCCGGCTTCATGAAGAGACGCCGAAAGTGCACCCTGCCGATCTCATCGAGGATCCGAGTGATCAGGTCTTTCTCGCCCACTGAGACGCCGCCGGAGGTGAGCACCACGTCGCTCTCGGCGATCCGCTCAAGCAGCACCCGCCGCAGTGCCTCGGCGTCGTCCGGCCCGCGCCCGGACCAGATCACGTCGGCCCCGGCACGCCTCGCGGCCACGACCAGCGAGAAGCGGTTAGAGTCACGGATCTGGCCCGGCCCCGGCTCCTGGTCGGGATCGACCAGCTCGTCTCCGGTCGAGAGCACGCTGACCCGCGGGCGACGGCTGACCACGACCTGCGCCCGGCCCAGGCTGGCCAGCAAGCCAATCTCGGCCGGGCCGATCACTGTGCCTGCCGGGATCAGCACCTCGCCCCGGCGCAGGTCGGCCCCCACCGGCCGGACGTTCTCACCCGGCCGGACGTCCTCCTGCAGGATGATCACGTGGTCGTCCCGCACCTCGGTCCGCTCCACCGGCACGACCGAGTCGGCGCCGCGCGGCAAGGGCGCGCCGGTCGTGATCCGGGCGGCGGTGCCGGGCGTCACTTCGACATCGACGACACGGCCGGCGAACTGGTCGGCGATGATCTCGCGCCAGGGAGAGGTGTCGTCGTGGATGACCGCGAAGCCGTCCATGGTCGCGGCGGGGAAGGGAGGCAGATCCTGGTCGGCAACCAGCGGCTCGGCCAGCACGCGGTCGCCGGCCTCGGTCAACGGCACGACCTCGACCGGCAGGCGTCGCACCTCTCGCAGGATGATCTCGATAGCCTCGGTCGGTGGCAGCAGGCGATCGGTCATCGTCATGGCGGATTGCCCTTCGGCCATGTAGACAGGCACGCTCTCACGGCGATGATCTTAGCACCGGCGCGGCAGGCGAGGGGCGACCTCCCCGCACGCATCGCCCGGTCCTCTGGCGGGCAACGCGTGCACAGTTCCAGGCAGATCACCAGGCGCCAGCCCGGCGTGTGGACTTGCCCAGTGCGGGCATGTCTCCTCGTGAGCGCCTTCCGGAATGGCGCCCACTGGCGCCTCAGCTCCCGCTAGGGGCGCCGGCGGGCGCTGCCGGGGCCAGGCGTTCCGCCACGCCGTGCTCGGCTCCGAAGAGGGAGAGCACACGCTGCCGGTAGCGATCGATCTCCCGCCGGCGGGTCGCCTCGTCCCACCCCAGCTCCCGAGCCATGATGGCGCTGATCGTCTCCAGTGCCGGCAGGCCATGGTCCCAGTCGGCGAACAGCACCCACACCCGCCGTTCCAGCGCATCGGTCAGCGTCTGCGCCAGCTCGTACCGGCAGGCGTGGACTACCTGGGCCTGGAGGTAGGGCAGGTCAGGAACCACCGGCTGCTTGAGCGACTCGTCCTCCGCGATCTGCTGAAGGATCAGCTCGGCGACGACACCGTGCCCATGGATGAGCGTGGGCAGGCTGGCTTCTACCCCGAGCTCGGCGGCCAGCCGCTCCAGCCGCAGGCGGGCTTCGGCCAGCCCAGGCGTGCCCACGAGCGGGAGCCGGTCCGTCACGTGCCGGCGCGGCTGCCCGAGCCGGCCAGCGACCCGGTCCACCGTCTCCTCAGCCATGTGCCGGTAGGTGGTCAACTTGCCGCCCAGGATCGAGATCAGCCCGTTCTCGTGCTCAACCAGAACGTGCGAGCGGGAGAGCTGGGCGGTCGATTCGGCCATGCCACGCCGGATCAGCGGCCGGTACCCAGCGTAGGCGCTGACCAGATCATGGCGGGAGAGCGGCCGCGTCCAGTACCGGTTGGCGTGCTCGAGCAGGTACTCGATGTCGTCGTCGTTCGCCCTGGGGTCATCCAGTGGCCCCATCCCGGTATCAGTGGTGCCCAGGATAGCCCGCGGCCCCCAGGGCACGACGAAGAGCAGCCGCTTGTCGCTCGTCTCCGGCAACACGACCGCCGCCTCGTCCAGCTCGACGGTCTCTCGCGGCAGCACGAGGTGCACGCCCTTGCTGGGGACGATGTGCACCTCCGGGCTGTCACCGGTCAGCCGCTCGACCTCTTCGCCGTGGATTCCGGTCGCATTGACGAAGACCTGGGCACGCACGGCGAACTCGTGCCCGTCCAGGGTGTCGCGCACTCGGGCAGCCACGAGCCGGCCATTCTGCCGCTCGAAGCCGATAACCTCACAGTAGTTACAGATAACGGCGCCGTGCTGAACGGCCGTCAGCAGCACGTTCATGACCAGCCGGGCATCATCCGTCCTGGCGTCGTAGTAGGCGTAGGCGTCGAAGAGGTCGTCGCGGCGCAGCAGGGGCGCCAGGCGAGCGACCTCGCCCGGCGAGAGGCGCCGGTGACGCCCGACGTTGAGCCGTCCGGCCAGCAGGTCGTAGGCGATCAGGCCGGCACGCACGTAGAGGCTCATCGGCAAGCCTGGCGGCGGCGTTCGCTTCAGCCCCAGGGGATGGCGGTTGAACCGGTAGAGCGGTAGGACGAACGGCAGCGGCTCCACCAGGTAAGGAGCCAGGCGGATCAGCCGGCCACGCTCGACGAGCGCCTCGTGCACCAGGCCGATGTCGAGCTGGGGCAGGTAGCGGATGCCACCGTGCACCAGCTTGGTGGACCAGCTACTGGTTCCACTGGCGAAATCTCGCCGCTCGACCAGGCCGACGCGCAGGCCGCGCGCCGCCGCGTCGAGCGCGACACCGGCCCCAGTGATGCCGCCCCCGATAACCAGCACGTCGAACTGCTCACGCTCGAGCTGTTCCCGGAACTCCTGACGATCGAGCCGACGTAGGGTAATCATGGTCTTCTCCTCTGCATCGCGCGCCGCCTGGATACGCCGATGGGCAAGCCCCACATTCGAACTGGCGCGAGAGTGAGGCTACGCACTGGACCCGGCGCCTTCGACTGCTTCCGGCACGAGAGCACGGCAGCCAGCGGCGTCTGTGGGAACCTGAGAAAAGTATACAGGGCCGCCCATTCTCCCCCGACCTCGCCGGTACCCGCAACTCCTCGCTCGCATGCGCGAGACAGGAAGGCGATGGTAATCCTAAAACGCACAAGCTGAGAGTCGCTCACGTTCGGCTCCTCGTATCCCTTCGAGCTCCCGGCGCCGTCGAGCGCGGGTCTGAACCCCCGCGCTCATCGGCCCTCACCCTCTGCCCCCTCTCCCGAAGGTTCGGGAGAGGGGTGATCTCCCTCCGCCCCTGCCCCTCTCCCCCGTGGCGGGAGAGGGGTGCCCGCAGGGCGGGGTGAGGGCTGTCGTGCGGGAGAGGGGTGTCTGGAGGGAGGGTTGAGGGCATCCCACGGCATCGCCGGATGTCGTGGGGACCCCGCTGCGCCCGGTCCTGCAGCACCGGGCCAGGTCGCGCCTGCCCCGGACACGGCGAAACCGCTCGACCTGCAAACGCCAGCGGCTTGGCAGCCAGAGCCAAGCTGCTAGACTCTGGGGGAACGATTCGCGACGGAGAGGCCTGGAGGTGGCTTCATGCGCACCGTCGCGCGTATCCTGGCCGGCCTCGTGATGGCAAGCGCCGGCGTGGCAGCCTGGTATTTGGCCGGTCTCCTCATCGTGACCTACGACGTTGGGAGCGTGCCGGACTTCTGGGCCACCGAGCGCCTGCTCGCCTATGGGTTGTTCATCCTCGCCCCAGCCCTCACCTTTGCCCCGCTGGCACGACTGGCGGCGATCCCGCTGCTCGACCTCGAGGCCGTCGTTGCCTGGTCGATGCTGCTCTACGTCTGGACATTCGTCGATCCCGAGCAGGCACGGGCATTGCCCGCGCTCCTGCTCTTCCTGGTACCGCTGACGATGTCGCTGGCGACGATCTTCACCCTGCTCGCCTACTTGCTCGGCGCACGGCTCGCCGCCCGGCACGGCCGGCGCTACGACGCGCTGCGCGCCCGGCGCCAGGGCTATCTGGGGGCGATGTTCGTGGTCGGCTGCCTGCTGCTCCGGATGCTCGACGTGCTCAGCGCGGTCAACGCCGGCCTGCTGGCGCTGATCATCCTGCTGATCGAGGTGCTGCTGCTCGCCCGGCCGCTGGCATCCGAGCGCTCTTCCGCGCCGTAGCCGCCCCCTCAGTCTCTCAAGCCGGAGAGCGAGGACTCGTTTTCAGCATCCGCGCCGCCTATCGGGTAGCGTGGCCAGCCGGCGGGCAGCCGGGGTGCTCGCCGCCTGCGGGCCCACCGCCCGGTCACCAGCACGAGGGTGAGCAGGGCGACGAGCCCGACGAGCAGCAGCGGTACATCCGCGGCAGCCGGCGGCTCGACCCGCGAGCGATCGGTCATCCCTGCGGCCCGGTCACCGGGATAGCCGAGCCAGGCTTTCCAGGCCTGATCCAGCTCCTCGATCGTCATCCCCAGCGCGCGTTGGACGGCCTCGTCGTACGAGACCCCCTCCTGGAAGACGCGGAGCAGCGCGGCCATCCGCTCCTCGCCCATCTGCTCGACGATGAACTGGACGATGCTCTGGCTCTCGGCATAGGACAGGAGTGCCTGCTCCGGGTCGACCGGAAAACTGGAGTTGAGCGCCCGCACCGGGATGAGCCGCCCTTCCTGAACCGCGCGCTCCAAGATCGAACCGAAACGCGGGTCGTCAACCTCCTGGTAGTGGGCAGCCAGCCCCTCGTCCAGCCAGGCCGGTGGCGAGTTGTAGGGGTTGCGGGTCGCCTGGGCCACCATCAGGTGCACCACCTCGTGGCTCAGCACGCGGCGCAGCTCGCCCTCGGCACCCGGGCCAGGAGGAATGCCGGTGACGATCAGTCGCAGCTCGGGCTGGGCGAACCCACCGATCCACTCGGCACTCTGCGGTGGCAGCGCGCCCAGCAGATCCCGCTGGCTGGGGTAGACGATGACGCGGATCGGCCCCTCGACTTCGACCCCAAAGGCGGCGCGGAAGCGATCGATCGCCTCGAGCGTGACGGCGAGCGCGGTCTGGCCATGAGCGGGATCGGCGACGGCCGAAAAGACCTGCACCGGTCCCTGCTCGAACCGTGTCCACGAGTACCGCTGGTCGAGGTACAGCAGCGTCTGCTCCGGCGAGTCGATCCAGCTCCCGTCGGGGAAGTGCAGCCGCCAGCGGTAGAGGATATCGATGCCGGGTGGCAGATAGTTGATCAGCATGTCGCGCCGGTACGTGACGTGCAGCTCGCGCCCCGGCTGGAACGGGGGCCGGACCAGGGTCGTAACCGGTGAGGGCTCAGGGCGGTAGAGCAGCTCGAGGCGGGTAACGTCCTGGTCAGCGGTCGCGTCGAGCGTGAACTCGATCGCCTCGGGGAAGACGGTTGTTGCGCTCAACTGCCGGAACGTAACTGCCGGCTCGGCCTCGACCGGCGGGGCGAGCGCAAGCAGCAGTGCGAGCCCCAGCAGGGCCGCGAAGATCCGTCCTAGCTCGAATCGCCAGATCCCTGCCAGCCCACACGGAGGCCGGCGAGCCCCGGCATGGACCGGCCGACGAGCAGGGTTCATTGCCGGCCGGCCGGAACGCGGCGCCGTCGATAGCTGCCGTCGCCCGTCATAGTCAAAGGAATCGAGCGGGCTCTCGGGGGAATCATGGCCTCGCGCACTCGTTCTCGCGGATCGAGACATTGCCTGAGCCACGATCGGCTCGGTGGCCCGATTCTAGCAGCGGGGAGAGGTGCCGGGCAAAGATGGGAATGCGCTACCCCGCCCTTGGCAGAACTAACGGTAGGGGCGAATAATCATTCGCCCCTACCGAATACATGGCCGATCAGGTGTCACGCGGAGGGTAAGGGCTGACCCGCGCTACACCGGCTCCAGGCTCAGGTCGCTGAGCTGGCGCTCGAGGTAGGCCTCGATGAACGGCTCCAGCTCGCCATCCAGCACCGCTTGGATGTTCGACGTGCTCACCTCGGTGCGGTGGTCGGTGACCATCGTGTACGGATGCAGCACGTAGGAGCGGATCCGGCTGCCCCAGCCGGTCACCGACGGCTTCCCCTTGAGGCGAGCCTGCTGCTCCTGGCGCTCCCGCAGCTTCAGCTCGATCAGCCGCGCCCGCAGGATCTTCAT
>BEIC01000132.1 GCA_002898875.1 bacterium HR26 | reverse complement strand
GCCGATCGGGTCGGGATCATCCGCGATGGCCGGCTCGTCGCGGTGGCGACGATCGACGAGCTGAAGCGGCAACGCACCCGGCGTATGGAAGTCACCTTCTCTGCGCCAGTCGACCTGGCTCAGCTCACCGGGATCGCTGGCGTCCAGGTGCTCCAGTCCCGCGAGGAGGGTCGCTGGGTCGAACTCGGCGTCTCGGACGGGCTGCCGGTGCTGCTTCGCCGGCTGAGCGAGCTCCCGGTGGTCGACCTGGTCTATGCCCCGCCCGACCTGGACAGCGTGTTCCTGGGCTACTACCAGCGGCAGGAGGCAATGACAGGGGAGCGTGCGCGATGAGCTGGACGATGACACGCAAGGCACTGTGGGATCTACGCTGGACGACGTTCTGGTACGCGCTCGGGCTTGCGCTCTATACCCTTCTGATCGCATTCGTCTATCCGACCTTTCGCCAGCAGAGCGCGCAGTTCGAGGAGATCGTCCGCAACTATCCGGAGGCACTGCTGCGTGCCTTCGGGATCGAGCCAGGACAGGGGCTGTCGAGCAGCTTCGGCGCCTTCATGCACGCTGAAACCTATGGCTTCGTCTGGCCACTGGTAGCGGCGATCTTCGTCATCATGTCCGGCGCCGCCGCGGTCGCCCAGGAAGTCGAGCGGGGCACCGCCGAGCTGTGGCTCTCGGTGCCGGAGACCCGTCCCCGGCTGCTGGCCGGCAAGCTGGTCGCCCTCCTGGTGGGCATGCTCGTCGTCGTCGTGGTGTCCGTGCTCAGTCTCCTCGTCGCCGCGCCGCTGGTCGATGCCGAGCTCCCGGCGGGCACCGCCGCGCAGCTCGGGGTCGTGCTGCTCGACTTCTTGATCGCGATTGCGGGCATCTCCGTGCTGTTCTCCTCGATCTTCAGCGAGCGGGGGAAGGCGGCCGCGCTCGCGGCAGCGGTCGTGCTGGCGATGTATCTGGCCTGGGTGATCGCTGGGCTCAGCGAGCGGTTCGAGTGGCTGCGCTACCTGAGCATCTTCACCGCCTACCAGCCCCGCGAGGCGCTGGAGGGCAGCGGCGTGAGCTGGGCGGGGCTCTTGGCGCTGCTGGCGATCGGGCTCGGCAGCGCGCTGGCCGCGCTCGCGATCTTCCGGCGGCGCGACATCCTCGTCTGATCCTGGCCCCGGTCTTCGGGCGAAGCAGGCCGCTCGGGTTGCCGCGCGCTGGCCGAAAGTGGCATCCTGGGAGCGTGCAAAACCGCCTCGAACGACGACGCTCGCCAGGAGGGTAACGCAGATGGCTGAGTTGACCGGCAAGCGAGTGGCGATGGTGCTCGCGAACAACTTCGAGGACATCGAGGCGACCGATCCGAAGCGCTACCTGGAGGAGCGGGGCGCCGAGGTGGTCGTGATCGGTCTCAACCGCGAGCCGATCACCGGCAAGAAAGGGACGACGATCCAGCCGGACAAGACCTTCGACGAGGTGACGGTCGATGAGTTCGACATGCTCGTGATCCCCGGCGGCGGCTCGCCGGAGAACCTGCGGATCGACGACCGGGCGGTCGAGTTCACCCGGCGCTTCGTCGAGAGCGGCAAGCCGGTGGCGGCGATCTGCCACGGGCCGCAGCTCCTGATCTCAGCGAATGTGCTGCGCGGCCGCACGGTGACCTGCGTCAACAAGATCCGCGACGACGTCAAGAACGCCGGCGCCAACTACGTCGACGAGCCGCTGGTGATCGACGGCAACCTGATCACCTCGCGGGTGCCGGCCGATCTCCCGCAGTTCGACGAGGCGATCGCCAAGGCGCTGGCCGCTGTCCCCGCCCACGGCGACTAGTTTGGGCCCCAGGGCAGCAACGAGGACGGGGCTTCGGTGCTCTGGTGCCAGCGCAGGTGGCGCGGGCTCATCGAGCAGGCCGATCGTATGGTAGGGGCGAATGATCATTCGCCCCTACCAGTTTCCTGCCGATCGCTCTCGGAGAGAAGCTCTCGCTTCACCGAGTGGGCCGCGCCCGGTTGATGGCGTCGCGCAGTGCCGAGGCGGCGGCGCGGGCAGCCTCGGCGAAGTCCGGCCCCTGGCTCGCATAGATCACCGAGCGCGTCGCGTTGACGACGATCGGGGCGATAGCGCCGGCCAGGCCACTGCGCACTGCAGCCTCCAGGTCGCCGGCCTGAGCGCCGACGCCGGGGATCAGGATCGGCAGGTCAGGGTGCTGGCGGCGCACCGCGGCCAGCTCGGCCGGGTAGGTCGCGCCGACGACCAGCCCGCAGGAGCCGTGGCGCTCGTTCCAGCGAGCGACGCGCCGGGCAACGTGCAGGTAGAGCGGCTCGTCGCCGCCGCCGACGCGAACCGGCAAGTCCTGGATCTCGCCGGCGCCGGGGTTCGAGGTCTTCACCAGCACGAACACGCCCCGGCCGGGCGCGCGCAAGAACGGGGCCAGCCCGTCCTCCCCCAGATAGGGGTGGACGGTGACCGCGTCGAAGCCCCAGCGGTCGAAGAACGCCTGGGCGTAGGCGGCCGAGGTGCTGGGGATATCGCCCGCCTTGGCGTCCAGGATGACCGGGATCTCCGGCGGGATCAGCCGGCGCGTCTCGACGAGTGCCCGAAGGCCGGCCTCGCCGTGGACGAGGTAGAAGGCCAGGTTGGGCTTGTAGGCACATACCAGGTCGGCAGTCGCCTCGACGATGGCCCGGTTAAACGCGACGATCGCCGAGGGGTCATGCGGCAGGTGAGCCGGGAAGCGCTCCAGGTCGGGGTCGAGCCCGACGCAAAGCATCGAGTCGTTGGCGCGGATTGCCTGGTTCAGCCGCTCCAGAAATCGCATGGTTGCACCTCGTATACAGGCCGCGTAGCCGGCTGTAGAATAGCAGGGCAGCGATGTTCCCGACAGCCGATCCAGATCTGGTGCCGGTCGGTACGGGTGCAACGGGATGAGCCGTGATCCCTGAGTCTCTTCGCACGACGCTCACCGTGGGAGCGACAGGGCGGCGCTCCGGGGCGCGAGCGCGTCGGGCAGCCGGCCTGACCTTGTCTGGCGAAGCGGGTACCGCTGAGGTCGGCGTGCCATCGCGCATGCTGACGGGGGATGCTGGGGGTGTAGCCAGAAGGGTTCATGGACAACCCGGCGCGATCGTCGTACCCTCACGGGTGCCACCGCAGCGGGGTGAGGGCTGCCTGGGAGGCTGGACATGAGACTCGAGCCGCCGACGTTTCACGATATCCTGCGGGCACGCGCCGTGGTGCATCGCTATCTGCCGCCGACACCGCTCTTGCAGCCGGCTGCTCTCAGCGAACGGCTCGGCTTCGAGGTGTACCTCAAGTGCGAGAATTTCCAGCCGATCGGCGCCTTCAAGGTGCGCGGCGGGATCTACCTGATGAGCCGCCTCTCCCCAGAGGAGCGTGCCCGCGGCGTCGTCACGGCGTCGACCGGCAATCACGGCCAGTCGATCGCCTATGCGGCTCGACTGTTCGGCGTGCGGGCGATCATCTATGCCCCGGAGGACGCCAACCCGCTCAAGCTCGCAGCCATGCGGCGCCTGGGCGCCGAGGTCGTCATGACCGGGCGTGACTTCGACGAGGCGCGCCTGGCCTGCGAGGAGCGGGCCGCGCGTGACGGTTTTCGCTATATCCACTCTGCCAACGAGCCGGACCTGATCGCCGGGGTCGGGACCTACGCGCTGGAGCTGATCGAGGCGGTGCCCGACCTGGATGCGGTGATCGTCCCGGTTGGGGCCGGGAGCGGTGTGTGCGGGACCGGGATCGTGATGAAGACGGTCAATCCCCGGATCGAGGTGATCGGGGTGCAGGCAGCCGGCATGCCGGTGGTCTACGAGTCCTGGCGGCAGGGCCGGCTGCTGGAGCTGGACGGCGGCTCGACGTTCGCCGAGGGGTTGGCCACCCGGGTCGCGTTCGAGCTGCCGCTGCGGATCATCCGCGAGCGGGTGGACGAGCTGATGCTGGTCAGCGACGAGGAGATGTGCGCTGCGATCGTCGAGCTGATGGAGACAGCTCATCTGGTCGCCGAGGGCGCCGGTGCGGCGGCGCTGGCTGCTGCCCACCGGCTGCGCGAGCGCCTCGCGGGGAAAAAGGTCGCGCTGATCGTCAGCGGTGGCAACATCACGCTCGAGACGCTGCGCTGGGCCATGGCGACGGCGGGATACCCGCCGGCCGTCGCCGGGCCGGCCGGCTAGCGCGACGGTGAGGGGGACAATGTTCGAGCAGTTCGGCCGCTGGCTTCGTCGCCAGCAAGGGATCGAGCGCAACCCGTTGTACCGGCTCGCTGCCGAGGTAGCGGCTGGCCGGCTCACTCCAGAGCAGGCATACCTGGCCGCAGAGCAACCCGACCTTCTGGCCCGCATCGCCGACGGGGACTTGTGGGAGCTCCAGGCGGAAGCTGCCCGGATCGCCGTCGACGAGCCCGAACAGGCGCTGCTGCTCACCCGGCTCGCGATCCTGGCGGCTCGGCAGAAGAGCTTCGACCGCGTGTTGATGGAGGCCAACCTGCGCGCGGCCGATCTACTGGCCGAGATGGGAGAGACCTCCGAGCAGGAGCTTCACCTGCGCGAGGCGCTGCGTGCCGCCCAGCGGATCGCGAACGTCGCCGGGCAGCGCCGGGCGCTGGCGCGGCTGGCCCGGCTGGCGTTCGAGCGCGGCGAGCGGGAGAAAGCCCGGGAGCTCTTGACCCGGCAGCTCGAGTCGGGCCGGGAGGATACCGATACGCTGGAAGATGTGGAGACAGCCCTCATGCTCGGTGACCTGGCGCGACAGGACGGCGACCTGGACGCGGCCCGCGAGTTCTACCACCGCGCCGGGCGCAGCGCCCGCCGGGTCGGGCACTTCGCCGGGCTGGTCGATGCCCTGCTGCGCCAGGTGGCGATTCTGCGCGATGAGGATCCGGACGCGGCCTACGTGCTGCTACAGCAGGCGCAGGAGGCGGCCGAGCGAACTATCGACCACCGCCTGCAGGCCGAGATCGCGATCCAGATCGGTGCGCTGCTCGCTCAGCGGGGCCGCCCCGGCCAGGCGCGGTCGGCGCTCCTGGGTGCGCTGGAGCGGGCGCGGGCCAGCGGTGACCTCACGATGGAGAGCCGCTGCTTGATGGGGCTGACCAAGCTTGAGCGGCGGATGGGCAAGCTGATCGAATCTGCCGAGCACTACCACCAGCTCGCCAACCTCGAGCAGCGCTTGGGGAGCCGCACGGCTGCTGCCCGCGCGCTCCTCGACGCGGCCGAGCTCTACCTGGAAGCCCGCCAGCCGAGCCGTGCCCTGCAGATACTCCAGCTCGCCCAGCAGAACGCCGAGGGCGCTGAAGACCAGGGAGTGCGCCAGCGGCTGCTCGGGCTGCTGGGGCTGGCGCACGGCGCCCTTGAACACCGCGGTGAGGCGCTGGAATACCTGAACGATGCGCTCCAGCTCGCCCGGCACTCCGGCTCGGCCGAGGATGAGGCACGCTGGCTGCTCGGCACCGGGGAGATCCTGCTCCAGTTCGGAGAGCTGGGCAATGCGCTCGATGCGGCCGACCGTGCGATCACGCTGGCTCAGCAGGTCGGGGCAGCCCACCTGGAGGCACAAGGCCTGGCGCTGCTCGGCTCGGTCTGCCTGGCACGCAACTTGAGCCGGGAGGCAAGGAGCTACCTGGACCAAGCCGTTGAGCTGGCCGCTGAGGCGGGGGATGTCGCCGGCCAGCAGCGCTACCTGCTGATGCTGGCCGAGCTCGCGCGGCGGGTTACCGACCCGCACGGCGCCATCGGCTACCTGCGACAGGCTCTCGACCTGGCGGTCGTGACCGGCAATGCTGAGATGCGCGCCCGGCTGCACGGCCAGATCGCCCGGCTTTACCAGTCGCTGAACTTTTTCCAGGAGGCGGAGGAGCACTATCGGGCTGCGCTGGCTGCGGCCCAGGAGGTCGACGACGTCTCGCTGCTGGCCCGGGCGCTCCGCGGGCTGGCGACAGTGCTCGATACGACCGGCCAGGTCGAGGACGCGGCTGCAGCGTACCGGCAGGCGATCACGCTCTCGGAGCAGCTCGGCGATCGCCGTTCGGCAATGACGCTGCACTACAACCTCGGCGTGCTGCTGATCGACCAGGGCAACGAGGCCGATGCCCGCTACCATCTACGCTGCGCCTATGACCTCGCGACGCATCTCGGCGAGCGGGAGATCGCCGAGGCGACGGCAGATCTGCTCGGCGAGGCCTTCGCCGAGCGACCGGTCCCCGGACTGTCGATCCAGCCGGATTCCGGCGAGGACCTCCTGTTGAGCGAGACGGCGCTGCACGAGGGCGCCGAGCAGCATCGCGACGTGTTGCGGGATTGACGGGCTGGCCGCGTACGAGCGCGGCTCTCGCCCCTGGCCCGGCTCTAACCAAGTAGAACACGCGTACGAACGCATTATTTCCCTCTTGCCCCCTCTAGACGTACGTACACCTCTGTGCTAGACTTGCGGTGCCAGAAAGTCACGACCGCGCCGCCGGTAGAGCCGTCTGGGCGCAGGGATTGCTGCGCCTTTGGGGGATCATGCGCCCGTGCGGGGGCGCGACAGCGAGAAGGAAGCGAGAAGGATGCCGCGAACCGCCTGGGCAACAGCGCACCTCACGCCAGGGATCGCCACGACGGTAGACTCCCCGTACATCGGCCTGCTCGTAGACGGGGTTCTCGGGAGCGCCGGTGGGTATGGGTTAGCGGTCATCCTGGAGCCGCTGATCGACGGGCCAGGAGCGGTCGAGGCGGCCCGGCAAGTACGCGCGCTCCTGCAGCAGGCTGCCTGGCAGATCAACGGGCAGACCTCGCTCGAAGAGCTGGGCGACGTGCTAACGCAGGCCTTCGGTGCCGCCAACCAGTGGCTCTTCAGCCTGAATGCCGGCCGACCGCTGGAAGAGTGGTACCGCTTCGGCGCGACCTGTGCCCTCTTCCGCGGATCTGATCTCCTGATTGCCCAGGTGCTGCCGAGCCAGGTACTGGTCGGCCAGGAGCAGGAGATCTACGCCTTCCCCGGGGAGGATGCTGGGGTACAGGACAGCGGCTATCCCCTCGGGCAGTACCGGCAGGTGCAGCCGTCGCTCTACTACACCCGGCTCGCACCGGGCGATACCGTCGTGCTCTGCCATCAGGAACTCGGCTCTGCCCTCGCCGCCCGCTTCCCGGAAGCGGTCTTGAGCCCGGAGCCAGAGCGCATCGTCAGGCTTCTCGAGGAGCTGGCCTGGGAGCGCGGGCGCCTGGATGCCCACGCCATCGCCATCGCCATCGTCCCCGAGCGTAGCGGGCCCGCTCGCCCGCTGCGCCGGCTGGCGGACGTGCTGCTCCACCTGCTCCCCGAGGAGACGGCGCGGCGACTGGACTCGCGGGCTAGGAC
>BEIC01000131.1 GCA_002898875.1 bacterium HR26 | reverse complement strand
ACCCTGGATACCCATCGTACAGGCCGGATCCTCTGCTCAGCCATAGCGCGCCAATGAACCACGAATGCACGGCGGCCCGCCTCCTGGCACGCCAGCGGCTCTTCCCAACCGTGCTCGTCCTGGAGCGCGTGTCAGTGATGGGACGACCGCGCTCGCTGTAGGGAATTCTCCCCATGCCCCTCAGGCTGCGTGGGGGAAGGAAGCCGCAAAACTGGGCATCTCTCCAGATGTTCTGTCCAGCTCGCCATCCTACGCTGGGACTGGCCGGCGAAGGCCGGTCGCCGGCGGACAGACGAGTGCGGGAGGTGACGCGATGCCGTAGCGACCCAGCGGAGTTCCGGCGAGGCACTCGACCGAGTGGTGTGAATGAAGGGAGGATGGTCATGATCTTGCGAAGGCGACTGCCTTTCATCCTTGCGACGCTGGTCTTGAGCCTGGCATCGGTGCCCGCGCTGGCGGCCCCCGGCTCGACTGACCCGGCGGTCAACCGGCAGCTCGCGGCAGTGCGCGCCGTCACCGCGAAGTACCACAACCCCGCCGCGGCGATCGCCGACGGTTACCTGCCGACCAATGTCTGTGTCGCCTCTCCTGATGGCGGCATGGGCATGCACTACGTGAACCCTGATCGCGTCGGCGAGCTCGACCCGCTGCGCCCGGACGTCCTTCTCTACGAGCCGACGCCGGGCGGCCCTCGACTCGTCGGGGTGGAGTACCTCCAGTTCGCGCTCGTACAGCTCCCTGGATCAGATGACTGGACGCTGTGGTTCGACCAGGCCCCACCTCCGGACGGCTCGACGTTCGCGCCGGCCCCCACTCTTTTCAGCCGCCCGTTCAACGGGCCGATGGCGGGCCACGAGCCAGGCATGCCCTGGCACTACGACCTCCACGTCTGGCTGTGGGAGGCAAATCCTGACGGGGTCTTCTCGACGTGGAACCCGAACGTGCATTGCCCGAGCAGCGAGTGATCGGATACCCCGGCGCGGGCAGCCGCTGCGCCCGCGCCGGGGCAACGCGAACGAAAGGAGGCAGGCAATCATGACGCACGATGCCACGCTCTCGAGCCTGACCGGAGTAGACCTGCGCCCGCTCGAGCAGCGGCTGCGCGGGACGCTCCTGCGGCCCGGCATGCCCGCCTACGACTCCGCGCGACAGCTCATGAACCGCGCGGTAACGCGCCGGCCAGCGGCGATCGCCCAGGTCGCCGACACGCAGGACGTGGTGGAAGTCGTTCGCTTCGCGCGCGACCACGGCCTGCCGCTGGGAGTACGCAGCGGCGGCCACAGCCCGGCCGGGCACGGTATGGCTGACGACGCTCTGGTGGTCGATCTCTCCGGCATGAAACGCGTCACGATCGACCCCGACTCGCGCCTCGCTCGTGTCGAGGCGGGGGTCACCTCGGGCGAGCTCGCTGCCGTCACCCAGCCGCGCGGCTTGGCGATCTCCACCGGCGACACCTCGTCCGTCGGCTTCGGCGGCCTGGCGACTGGCGGCGGCATCGGCTTTATGGTGCGCAAGTACGGCCTCACCATCGACAACCTGGTCGCGGCCCAGGTCGTCACCGCCTCAGGCAAGCTCGTGACCGCCAGCGAGCGGGAGCATCCTGATCTCTTCTGGGCCATCCGCGGCGGTGGTGGCAACTTCGGGATCGTCACCGAGTTCACGCTGCGCTTGGCCGAGGTCGGGCAGATCCTGGGGGGCGACCTGGTGTTGCCGGCCAGCCGCGAGGTGATCCGCGGCTACCTGGACTACGTGGCGGGCGCTCCCGACGAGCTCACCACCATCGCCAACCTCATGCACGCGCCGCCAGCACCCTATATCCCGGAGGCACGTGTCGGCGAAGTCGTGCTCTCGATTCTCGCGACCTGGGCAGGCGACGAGTCAGAAGGCCAGCGGGCGCTGGCGCCGCTACGGGCGCTCGCCGAGCCGGTCGCGGACACGGTCGGCCTGATGCCCTACCCGGCGATGTTCAACTTCACGGCGCACCAGGCGGTGCCCATCCCCCACTGCATCCGTCACGCGTTCGCGTACCAGGTGAGCGACGCAGTCGTCGATGCCGCGCTCGACGCGGTCGAGCATGCGAGCTCTCCACTCAGCATGCTGCAGTTTCGGGGACTCGGCGGAGCCATGGCACGCGTCGAAGCCGAGGCGACGGCCTTCGCTCATCGCGACGCGCGCTACATGGTCACGGCTCTGGCACTCTGGATGGATGAGAGCGAGGATGCGACGCCGCATCGGGCCTGGATGGATTCGGTGTGGCCGACGATCCGCGCAGCGGGTGCTGGGGCATACGTCAACTTCCTGGAGGATGAGGGACACGAACGGATACGCGAGGCCTACCCGTTGCCGACATTGGCACGGCTGGCCGAGGTCAAGCGCGCCTACGACCCGCACAACATGTTCCGCTACAACCAGAACATCGCTCCGGCCGTGCGGGCCTGAGCGCCTGGAAGCCGTAAGACCGAGACGCGCAGCACGCGGGGGGCGGATCAACCGCCCCCCACTCGGGTCTCTGAAAACCGGCGGTAGCACCTTTACGATGAGCGGCTCTCGAGCTGGTGCGCCAGCAGGATCGCCTCGGCCACCTCGCGCATCGACTTCCGGTTGTCCATGCTGAGCCGGCGCATGCGCTGGAAGGCTTCCGCCTCGCTCAGGCCGTGCACCTGCATCAGGATGCCCTTGGCGCGCTCGATCAGCTTGCGCGCCTCCAGCGCCTCTTGCAGTTCCACCACCTGGCGCTCCAGACGCTGGAGGTCGCGGAAGCGCGCCAGCGCGAGCTCGATCACCGGCATCAGCTCGCTCTCGCGGAAAGGCTTGACCAAATAGCCAGCGACACCGGCTGCTTTAGCTCGATCGACCAGCTCGCGCTCGCTGTAGGCAGTCAACAGGACGACCGGAGCCAGCCCTTCGCGGCTCAGCTCCTCGGCCGCATCGATGCCGTCCATCTCGGGCATCTTGATGTCGAGGATGATCAGATCCGGCTTGAGCTTGCGGGCCAGCTCGATCGCGGTGCGGCCGTCCGCCGCTTCGCCCACCACATCGTACCCGAGCGAGGTGAGCAGTTCCCGGAGATCGAGCCGGATGATCGGCTCGTCGTCGGCGATGACGATTCGCACGGTTTGCGGTGAGCGCCCTGCCACGCGAGCTCCCGGCCTTCGGGTCATGGGCTCTATGTGGCCCTTGCACACGCGACAATGGAAAACGGTCGGGGCGAGAGGATTTGAACCTCCGACCTCCGGTACCCCATACCGGTGCGCTACCGGGCTGCGCCACGCCCCGAGGTCAAGGCTCAGTATAGCACAGTGCTGGAAAGAGCGGGTAGTGACGCTCATCGCGGTCACTACCCGCCCCGGTCCACCAGGCTACTTGATCTCCACCTTCGCGCCGGCCGCCTCGAGCTTCGCCTTGGCCGCTTCGGCCTCCTCTTTGCTCACGCCCTCCTTCACCGGCTTGGGCGCGGCCTCGACCAGATCCTTCGCCTCTTTCAGGCCGAGCTGCGTCAGCTCGCGGACGACCTTGATCACCTGGATCTTATTCGGCCCGACCTCGGAGAGGACCACATCGAACTCGGTCTTCTCTTCTTCCGGCGCCGCCGCGGGCGCAGCTCCCGGCGCAGCACCGGGCGCGGCGGCCACCGCTACCGGCGCGGCCGCAGTGACCCCGAACCGCTCCTCGAGCGCCTTGACGAGCTGCGAGAGCTCCAGCACCGTCATCTGCTCGATCGCGCTGATAATCTCCTCGAGCTTCTCCTGCCCAACAGCCATGACGCGCGCTCCCTCCATTTCTGGATAGATCCAACTGCCAACCGCTAGGCGACCTCAGCCGCTACACTGCCCTGCTCGCCACCTTCGAGTTGCCTGGCTCGCGCCTGCAGCACATAGGCGAGCGAGCGGATTGGGCCGGACAGCACCGAAACCAGCCCGTAGAGCGGGGCTTGCAATCCGCCGACCACCTTCGCGAGCAACTCCTCGCGCGGTGGCAGCGTGGCCAGCCGCTCCACCTCAGCCGGCGGGAGCAGCTTCCCCTCGAGCAGCGCTCCCTTGATCGTCAGGATGCGCGAGGTCCGCGCGAAGTCGGTGACCACCTTCGCCGCCGCGACGGGGTCTGCTGCCGTGCAGACGATCGCGGTCGGCCCTTCCAGCAGCGGGGTGACCGCATCGAGCCCGACGCGCTGCGCCGCGATGCGCGTCAAGGTATTCTTGACCACCTTGAGACGCGCCTCCTTCTCGCGGAGCTGCGAGCGGAACCCCTGCATATCCGCGACCGTCAGGCCTCGGTAGTCGGTCAGGATCGTCAAAGTGGAGTTGCGGAGCAGCTCGCTGATCTCTTCGATCTGCTGCGCCTTCTCCGGAGTCGGCACACGCTCCCTCCCTTCCGAACAAACAAACCCCTGCGCCGGTGTCCAGCGCAGGGGCAGCAGTCGAAGCCGATCGAGCTTCTCCAGCGTCGCTGTCCCAGTGCGCCTCGGCTGGATGATTAAGCGCCTCAGGCGGCGCCCCAGCGGTCACCGGCGCGGTGACTTACCGGTGAATTCTACACGACCTTCCGCCGTACTCCACACTGCTCCAGCCGGAGCCGGCGGGCACATAGGCGAGCGCGGCCCAACGCGATCCGCTCTGCGCCCAAGCCGCCGGCCAACCCTACTGGACGAACGCCTGCGCCTCCTCCAGTGTCTGCGCCACGTCGAGCGCGATGGGCGGGCCCATGGTGCTGGTGACTGTGATCGTCCGGATGAAGGTGCCTTTCACCGCACTCGGCCGCGCGCGGTTCACCGCGTCGACCAGGACATACAGGTTCTCCAGCAGCTTCTGTGTATCGAAGCTCTTGCGGCCGATGGTGACGTGGATGTTGCCGGTGCGGTCGTTCCGGAACTCGACGCGGCCGCCCTTGACCTCCCTGATGACCTGCGGCAGGTCCTCGGGCGAGCGAATGACCGTCCCGCTGCGCGGGTTGGGCATCAGTCCCCGCCGTCCGAGGATCCGCCCGAGCGGACCGACCTTCCCCATCTGGTCGGCCATCGCGATGGCCGCGTCGAACTCGAGCCAGCCGGACTCGATCTGCCGGACCAGATCGTCGCTGCCGACGTAGTCGGCGCCGGCCTCCTGCGCGATCCGCGCCGCCTCACCGACGGCGAAGACGAGCACGCGTGGCGTCTTGCCGGTTCCGTGCGGCAGTACGACAGAGCTGCGAACGTTCTGATCCGCCTGGCGCGCATCGATCCCCAGGTTGAAGTGGACCTCGATGCTCTCGTCGAAGTTCGCGAAGGCGGTCTTCTTGGCAAGCTCGATCGCCTCTCTCGGCGGGTAGCGCTTCGTCAGGTCAACGAGCTTGAGGGCCTCAAGATAGCGCTTCCCGTGCTTCGGCATCGTTCCCTCCCGTGGTTCACGCGGAGCGCAAGCTCCTCCCACATCGATAAAGCGTGGCCTTTCGGCCGCGAATCAGCCGACGACCTCGATCCCCATGCTGCGGGCCGTCCCCTCGATCTGGCGCATGGCCGCCTCCAGGTCGGGCGCATTGAGGTCGGGCATCTTCACCTGCGCGATCTCCCGGATCTGCTCGCGGGTAACCCGACCCACCTTCTGCCGCTTCGGGTCGGCAGCGCCCTTCTCGATCCCCGCCGCGCGTCGCAGGAGGTCTGCGGCCGGCGGCGTCTTCAACACGAAGGTGAACGACCGGTCCTCGTAGACGGTGATGACGACCGGGATGATCTGGCCGGCAAGGTGAGCGGTCTTCTCGTTGTATTCCTTGCAGAAGTTCATGATCGCTACGCCGTGCTGGCCGAGCGCCGGGCCGACCGGCGGTGCCGGCGTGGCCTTCCCGGCGGGCAGTTGAAGCTTGACAATCGCGCGAACCTTCTTCGCCACTCCCTCACACCTCTCTCTGTACCCGGTGCCGTTCCGTCGAGCGCATCCGGTCTCCGCTCCGTGCCAGGCGACCCTAGGTCTCGCGCTCGACCTGGAGGAAGTCGAGCGTGACCGGCGTTTCCCGGCCGAAGAAGGAGACCAGGACCTTGACCTTCCCCTTCTCGTAGTCGACCTCGTCGATGACGCCGCGGAAGTCGGTGAACGGGCCATCGATAATCCGCACGACATCGCCGGGTACCAGCGAGACCTTGACCTTCGGCGCCTCGGCCTGCACCCCCTTGAGGATAGCCTCGGCCTCCTTGTCGTCCAGCGGGACAGGGCGCGTGCCCACGCCCACGAAGCCCGTGACCCCCGGCGTGTTGCGAACGACGTGCCAGGACTCATCGTCGAGGATCATGCGCACCAGCACGTAGCCGGGGAAGACCTTCCGCTGGACGATGTGCCGCTGCCCACCGCGGATCTCGACCTCCTCGTGGGTGGGCACGACCACCTCGAAGACCTTGTCGGCCACGTCCATCGTCTCGATACGGTGCAGCAGGTTCTGCCGCACCTTGTTCTCGTAGCCGGAGTAGGTATGGATCACGTACCACTGACCCGGCTTTTCAGCCTCGGTCTCGCTGGCCCGCTTTTGTGCGAGCCGTTCGCGGAGTGTGCGAGCCATGCTTCCCCCTTAGAGCGCCTGTAGCAGATCCCAGAGCCGGACGAAGATGGCGTCGATCGCGCCAAGCAGGGCACCGAGGGCGACGGAGAGCCCGATCACAAGGATGGTCAGCTTGCGGGTCGTCTCGCGGTCAGGCCAGGTAATCTTCTTTACCTCGGCCCGGACATCGGCGATGAACTGTCGCAACCCGGCAAGCCGTGATCGCCTCGCCCGCACGCGCTCGGTCGCCCGAGGCTTGGCACGAGCCTGGGTTTGTGTCTTGGTCGCCATGAGACCGTCCTTACCTGAGCCGGCCTAGCGGCGTCTGCCGCGCAAAGTGTAGCACCGGCCCGACACTGAAATGGGGCGAGCCGAACGGCTCTGCCCCATCCCGCCAAGTGCCCGTCGAGGCGGAACGCTCACGATGATCCGGCAGGGCCGGAGGGACTCGAACCCCCAACCTGCGGTTTTGGAGACCGCTGCTCTGCCAATTGAGCTACGACCCTCTACCGCCCCGACCGACACCTGCCGCTATCGGGTCTCCCGGTGCAGCCGGTGTCTCCGACAGCGTGGGCAGTATTTCTTCAGTTCCAGCCGGCCCGGATCGTTCCGCCGGTTCTTCTGCGTCGTGTAGTTCCGCTCGCGGCACTCGGTGCACTCGAGCGTGATGATGATCCGGTCGGCCTTTCCCTTCTTTGCCATGATACCACATCCACCCGCTTCAATGCGAGGGGGCTGAACGCCGAGCCTACTTCAGGATCTTGGTGACGACGCCGGCCCCGACGGTCCGCCCGCCTTCCCGGATCGCAAACCGCGACCCCTCCTCCAGCGCCACCGGCTTGTCCAG
>BEIC01000130.1 GCA_002898875.1 bacterium HR26 | reverse complement strand
TTGGCCTCGCGCACCCGGCGGGCGATGAGCTGCGAGTACTGCGACCCGAAATCGAGCACCACCACCGCGTCGGTCGACATCGGCAGGCGATCGGACGGTTCTGTCTCCGGCCCTACCTGCTCTGGTGTCGCGGCGGCTCTGATCGTCGCTCCGGTCTCCACCCCACGCCTCCTCCGCTGCTGGCTTGCCCAGCCGATGGCTTGCCTCCATTCTACCGGAGCCGGAGCGGGCGCATCCGTACAGCACGGTGACGGGGCGAGCGACTGTTCAACCCTGGGACACACCTGGGCATGACAGTCTGGCCGCGCCGGATGATACTACCAGGCGGAGAACCTGCGGCGGCGATGCCCGCGCTCGGGAGCGAAGGGGTGAAGGTGCAGCGCCTGCGACTCGGAGTGCTGATCTCCGGAACCGGCCGGACACTGGCGAATCTTCTGCGCGTCGCCGCCGCTGGCGAGCTGCCCGCGGAGGTGACCGTGGTAGTGAGTAGCCGGCGCGACGTGCCGGGCAACCAGATCGCTCGCGACTACGGGATACCGCTGGTGATCGTCGATGCCCGGGAGATGCGGGGCATCGAGGCGTTCAGCGACGCCGTCTACCGCGCGCTGGACGAGCACCGGGTCGATCTGGTGACCATGGCCGGGTTCCTGCGGCGTATCCTGATCCGGCCCGACTACCGCGGGCGGATCATGAACATCCACCCCTCGCTGCTGCCGCTCTTCGGCGGCAAGGGGATGTACGGCGAGCGGGTACACCGAGCAGTGCTGGCGGCCGGGATGAAGGTGAGCGGCTGCACGGTGCACTTCGTGAACGAGGAGTACGACGCCGGCCCGATCATTCTGCAGGCCTGCGTGCCGGTGCTGGAGGACGACACGCCGGAGATGCTGGCCGCGCGCGTCTTCGCCGAGGAGTGCCGGCTGTACCCGGAGGCGATACGCCTCTACGCGGCCGGGCGCTTGCGCCTGGAGGGGAACCGGGTGCGCATCCTACCGGAGCCAGACCAGGCGCTCGGGCCGGCCTGACGCTGCGCGCTCGCGGCACGCGGTTCTGGACTTCGTTACACGGAGAAGGAGGGAACGATGGGCTATCGTGAAGAGCTCGATACCCCTTGCCTGGTCGTCGATCTCGACCGGCTGGAGCAGAACATCGCTGAGATGGCGGCCTATGCGCGGGAGCGGGGGCTGGCGCTGCGTCCACACATCAAGACCCACAAGACGGCTGAGATCGCGCGGCTGCAGCGGCAGCACGGCGTGGTCGGGTTCACCTGCGCCAAGCTCGGCGAGGCGGAAGCGCTGGCCGATGCCGGCGTCCTGGACGACGTGCTGCTCGCCTACCAGATCGTGGGCGAGCAGAAGATCTGCCGGCTGCTCGCCCTGATGGAGCGAGTGAGGGTCACCGTGGCGGTCGACGGCGTGGCGGTCGCTGAGGCCCTATCGCGGGCCGTGCGCGAGGCCGGCAAGACGCTCGACGTGCTGATCGAGGTGAACACCGGCCTGAACCGGGCCGGGGTGGAGCCGGGCGAGCCGGTGTTGCGGCTGGCGCGCGAGGTGGTGCTGATGCCTGGACTGCGGCTGCGCGGTCTGATGACGCACGAGGGGCACGTCGGCAGGGCACGCGATGTCGAGGAGCTCGCCGAGATCGCCCGCCGGGCTGGGCAGGACATGGTCGACTCAGCCGAGCTGCTGCGGCGAGAGGGGATCCCGGTCGAGGTCGTCAGCGTCGGCTCGACGCCGGCCGCGTTCTACACGACGACGGTGCCGGGGATCACCGAGATGCGCCCGGGCACCTACGTCTTCTACGACAGCGCGTCCTTCCGGTTCGGCCACATCGGGCCCGACCGCTGCGCGTTGCGCATCCTCACCACGGTGATCAGCCGCCCGGCGGCGGACCGGGCGGTGATCGACGCCGGCTCGAAGACGCTCACGATGGATCCCCCGCCGCCGGATCGCCGCGGGCACGGCTACATCGTCGAGTACCCGGAGGCGGTGATCGTCCGGCTCAGCGAGGAGCACGGCGTCGTCGAGCTGCCGCCGTCGGTCCGCGGCCTGCGCGTCGGCGACCGGCTGGAGATCATCCCCAACCACGTCTGCCCGGCGGTCAACCTGCAGGACGAGCTGTTCGCGGTTCGCGGCGGAGAGGTCGTCGGTGCCTGGCCCGTGCTGGCCCGAGGTAAGGTGCGCTGAGCGCTATTCGGTCAGCTCCGGCTCCACCGGCTCCTCGGCGCGCAGTTGGCGGTAGCAGGTGCTGCAGACCAGCAGATACTCGGCGTCGGGGGAGCCGACCTCGGCGCCGGTGACCCGACGGGCATCGCTCCGCGCGACGACCCGCTGGCACAGCGCGCAGGTGATCAGGTCGTCCTCTCCCAGCAGCTCGCGTCGCAGGATGATCTGTTCCTCTTCCATCGGTCTACTCCTCAGCGAACCGGCCGGACTAGCCGCGGCTCGCGCTCGATGTCACCGTGGATCCGTCGCGCGTCGAGGCGCTTTTGCCGCCGGAGGTGCTGGAACCGGCGGTGATGTGCGCGGCGACCGTTGCCAGCAGTACCTCGTCGAGGAAGTGGCTGACGTCGGTCAACAGCCGGAACACCCGCCGCGCCGGGATCTGCTCATCCTCTGCGAAGCGCTCGATAGCGAGGAGGACCGGCTCGCGGAAGGCGAGGAACGCCTCGACGGCGTCAACCGTCGAGAGCTTGGCCTCGGCGCTCAGCTCGCCGTAGCGCGAGCCGATAGCCCGCCCGGCGGCGACGAGCTGGGCCCGGTCCTCGTGCCGGCTGAGGACGCGGAAGGCCAGCTCCACCAGCTGCCGGCCCAGCACGCGCAGCTCCGCCCGGTGCTCCGGCCCATAGGCCATGTACCAGGGACGGGAGGCGACGCGGTTCAGGGTCTCGGACTGATAGGCGGCGAAGGAGAGGTCGGTCAGGACCTTGCGTGACATGCGCCGGCGCGGCCGGGTATCGCCCCGCAGCAGGCCGAGCAGATCGGCCTCGCGGAAGCGGCGGTGACCGCCAGCGGTGCGGTAGACCGGGATCTTGCCGGCGTCGCTCCAGCGACGGAGCGTGGACTGGCCGACACCGAGCAGGCGGCTGGCCTCCTCGATGGTTAGCCAGCGTCCTTCGGGGGCCGGCTTCGCTTCTGAGTCGCTCGGTCGCCGCACGCCCGCTCCTCACCGTTCGGATCACCATGGCAATGGATTGTACCGGCCGGTTCCCTTGCGAGCCAATCGTGCGAGGACACCTAGGCTTCCGAGAACGGGTACTCGCGGGCCCGGATCATCTCCAGCAGCCGGTCGCGAGCGGCCAGGATGCACCGGTAGCCGTCCGGCTGCGCTTCGGCCAGGTTGGCCGCCTCCAGCTCCTCCTCGTCGAGGATCGCCGGATCTGCGCCCGGGACGGCGATGACGTCGATGTAGAGGTCGCGCCAGCGGACTTCCTCGCCCTCGATCTCGAGCGGGCAGGAGACGTTGGCGTACCAGCCTTTGAAGGCCCCATCGGGCGAGAAGACCGCGAACGCGCTCACCGGTTCGACGACCGAGAAGTACTCGACCAGCCGGTCGCCAGGCGTGAAGCGGAGCGGGCCGGACGCAACCTCGCGGTACGTCCAGCGGGCCTCGGCCACCACCCAGCCCGGACTGCCCGGCAGCACTGTGCCCTGGTAGCGAGCCGCCGGCCGGCCGTCCGGGCTGAGCTTGACGATCGTGATCCGGGTTCCCGGCTCCGGCAGCCTGACCATCGTGAGCGCCACTAGGCCGCGCCGCGGGCCACGGCCAGCACCTCGTCCGTCTTCTCGTGCAGCAGCTCGGGGGTCGTCGCCTCAACGTTGATGCGGAGCAGCGGCTGTGTGTTCGATGGCCGGGCGTTGAACCACCAGTCCGGATAGTTCACTGTCAGCCCGTCGAGGTGGTCGATCTCCCCGTCGGCGAAGTGCTGCTCTAACGCTCGCAGTACGGCGGGCATGTCGCGTGCCTCGATGTTGATCTCCCCTGAGCGGAAATAGCGGTCGATCGGCTTGACCGCCTCGGAGACGCTGACGCCCTCGCTGGAGAGCAGCTCCAGCACCGTGAGCGCGGCGATGATGCCGGAGTCGGCGTACCAGTTGTCGCGGAAGTAGAAGTGGCCCGAGTGCTCGCCGCCGAAGATCGCGTCGTGCTCCCGCATCAGCGCCTTGATGAAGGAGTGGCCGACTCGCGAGCGGATCGGCACCCCGCCCTCGCGCTCGATCGTCTCCCGCACGGCGCGCGAGCAGATCAGGTTGTAGACGATCTTGGCGCCGGGGTGCCTGCGCAGGAGCGTCTTGGCGACCAGCGCGGTGATGATGTCACCGCCGACGAAGCGGCCCTGCTCGTCGAGGATGAACATGCGGTCGGCGTCGCCGTCGAAGGCGATGCCGAGGTCGGCCCCGTGCTCGACGATCGCCCGCTGCAAGTCGCGGATGTTCTCCGGCTCGAGCGGGTTGGGGACATGGTTGGGGAAGCGGCCGTCCAGCTCGAAGTAGAGCGGGATGATCTCGACCGGCAACTGGCCCAGCACCGCCGGGGCGATCCGCCCGCCCATCCCGTTCCCGGCGTCGACCGCGATCTTCATCGGTCGGATCACCGTGCGGTCGATCAGCGAGAGGACGTGGGCGGCGAAGTCCGCCAGCACGTCGCGCTGGTGGAGCGTGCCGCGCCGCTCGGGCTCGGGGAACTGGTTGGCCAGTACCAGATCACGGATCTCGCCGATGCCCTGATCCATGCTCAGGGCCTGCGCTTCAGCGCGGCAGAGTTTGAAGCCGTTGTATTCCGGCGGGTTGTGCGATGCCGTCACCATGATGCCGCCGTCGAAGCCGAACTTGCCGACCGCGAAGTAGAGGCCATCCGTGCTGATCAGGCCGACGTCGGTGACGTCCGTGCCCTGGTCGAGCAGGCCGTCGATGACGGCCGAGGCCAGCGCCGGGGAGGAGACGCGCATGTCGCGGCCCACCACCACGTGGCGCGGTTGCAGGTACATGACGAAGGCGCGCCCGATGCGGTAGGCCAGCTCCGGCGTCAGCTCGTCCGGATAGATGCCGCGCACATCGTAGGCCTTGAAGATATTCGCGATAACCTGGCTCATCGTTGCCTCCCCTCGTGCTCTCGCGTGATCCGTTAGACCGGGTTGGGATCGTGGAGGAACGTCGTTTCCAGCTCGAAGCGCTCGGCGAGGTGCCGGCCGAGCGCCTGGACCCCCAGTCGTTCGGTAGCCTCGTGGCCTGCGACGATCACTGTCAGGCCCAGCTCGCGTGCCAGCGCCATGGTCGGCTCCCGCGCCTCGCCGGTCAGGAGTGCCTGGCATCCCAACTCGGCCGCTTCCGGCAGCGCCGAGGCACCGGCGCCGCTCAACAGCGCGACGCGCCGCACCTCAGCCGGGCCGCCGGGCAGCACCAGCGGCTCCCGCCCCGTCAGCTCGCGGACCTGGTCGAGGAGGCGAGCCAGCGGCCGCGGCGTGCTGCTCTCGGCGATGAACCCGATGGGCACGCTGGAGACCGGGGCGAACGGCTCGACGGGGTCGAGCTGGAGCGAGCGCGCCAGCAGCGCGTTGTTGCCCAGCTCAGGGTGCGCGTCGAGCGGCAGGTGGTAGGCCAGCAGATTGAGGTCGTTGGCCAGCAGGAGGCGAAGCCGGCCGCGCAGCACACCCGTGATCGGGCCGAGCCGGTCGCCCCAGAGCAAGCCGTGGTGTACCAGCAAAGCGTCAGCGCCCCAGGCCAGCGCCTCGCTGATCGTCTGCCGGCTAGCGCTCACGGCGGTAGCCAGCCGCCGGATCTCCGCCCGGCCCTCGACCTGCACACCATTGACCGCCGTATCGCGGAAGCGGGCGACGTCGAGCACCTCGTCGCAGTAGTGCGCGAGCTCGCGCAGCGAGACCACCGGAACCCACCTCCCGCACCTGTGCGACCATTCTGCCACGGCCTTCGGCTGCGCGCACGGGGCCGCGGTGCGTCACGGGGTATACTGCGTTGGTGGCTCGCGCCGGTCACCGGCTGAGAACCAGGCGAAAGGGTTCGGATCGTGACGTCTCGCGCACCGGTTCTAGAGCCTCAGGTTCCTGTCGATCTACACCTGCATACTGTTGCCAGCGATGGCCGCTGGACTCCGTCGGGGTTAATCGAGCATCTCGCCAGCCGCGGCTTTCGGGTCGCGGCGATCTGCGACCACGACACGATGCGCTCGGTGCCGGAAGCCCAGGAGCTGGCGGAGCGTTATGGGATCGTGCTTGTCCCTGGCGTCGAGGTGACGACGCGGTGGGATGGGCGGCAGTGGCACCTGCTGGTCTACGGGGTTGATCCGGCCAGCCCGCGGGCCTGGCGCTTCGCTCGCCTGCTCGACTACCTGGCCGACCAGCTCTGGGCCGCGGCCGAACGAGGGATCCAGATCCTAGAGCGGCACGGCTACCGGCTGCCATCGCTGCTCGAGGTGGTGGATAGGCAACCGCTCCGGCCGTTCCACGTGCTCACGGCAGCCATCCGCGACGGGCACGCAACCAACCTGGCGACCGCGCACGAGCTGACCAAGCGCTACGGCGAGGCCATGCAGGTCGATGTGCCGCTGGCTGAGACGATCGAGCTGGCCCACGAGGCCGGGGGCGTGTGCGTGGTAGCGCACCCGGGCCGCAACGACGGCGACGGCATCCTCGACGCCGAGCGGCTGGACCGGATGCTCGACGTGGTGGCCCTCGATGGCTTGGAAGCGCACTACCGCTCGCACAGCGACGAAGACACCGCGCGCTACCGGGCCATGGCGAGCGAGCGCGGGCTGCTGGTGAGCGCCGGCTCGGACTCCCATGCGCCGAGCTTTCCGGTGGACCCGAAGCCCTATCCGGCCTCCTGGATCGCGCCATTACTGAGCCGGCTCGGCATCGAGGTCGAGCCGGTCGAGGGTGAGCCCTGGCGACCGGGCGCGCCGGACGCCGAGCAGCTCCGGGCGATGGCGGCGCGCGGGAGCTGACCGGCGACCGCGAGGGCGTGTACGGTTCTCGTTCCCTACAGGAGTGGAGTAGCTGTCTGGCTGGAGGACATCCGCGAGGGGGTGCGAGCGCTCGGCGTGGGCTGGGCGTCATCCCGCGCCCGGTCCTCTCGATGCCAGGACGTGGTGCGCAGTGGCCTGCTCCTGTCGCGTTGATGCGAGCGGCAGTCGTGCTGGTGGGAGCGGCCGGTGGGGTGCTGTTCACAGCCGTGGTGGGGTGAACGGATGGTGCAGCTTGCCCGGTACGTGGGGGCTCGTGTATACTGCCTGAGGCGAACGCGGCAGATGTTCGCATGGTGCCCACGTAGCTCAGGAGGCAGAGCACAATCTTGGTAAGATTGAGGTCCCGGGTTCGAGTCCCGGCGTGGGCTCCAGTGCCGGTGTAGCTCAGCGGCAGAGCAGCTGTTTCGTAAACAGCAGGTCGTCGGTTCGAATCCGACCACCGGCTCC
>BEIC01000129.1 GCA_002898875.1 bacterium HR26 | reverse complement strand
GGAACGAGCGTCCGTCCTTGCGCTGGGCCAACCGCTGGCTGGCGGTTGAGCTGGGCCTGGACGTGCTGGGCGATGGCATCGTGCGGGTCGACGTCTTCCAGCACGAGGACCTCGCGGCTTTGTTACCCTGGCTCGAGCAGGTTGCGGCGGCCGCCGGCGCGCAGATGCTGCTTCGCTCCGATAGAGCCGCGTGACCGCGCTGCGCGCTGGCGCCGCCCCTTGCCGCCTGTCCAGATCAGCGTTACCATCCTGGCGTGAGCCTGCTGTAAGCGACAACCTCAGATCATGCATGCCCTCCGCTATCGAGTCAGTCTCGACGACGGGGGAGCACGCCAGGAGCGGGGGCCGGGGATGGCCAGAGACTTTTGGAGCGCCGAGCTTCGCCGGGTTGCCGAGCGGTTACGACAGTCCGGCCAGCGGGTCACGCGGCAGCGGCTGGCCATCTTCACCGCGTTGGCTCGGCTGGGTGGCCATCGCACGGCCGAGGAGATCTACGAGCTGGTCCGGACTCAACACCCCGATGTCAATCTCTCCACGGTCTACCGGAACCTGGACCTGGGGGTAGAGCTGGGGCTGGTAACCCAGACCGATCTGGGCGGCGGCGTCCGGCGCTTCGAGCTCGTTCGCGCCGAGCGGCACCATCATCTCGTGTGCCAGCAGTGCGGCGCAGTGCTCGAGCTGGAAGACGACCTCCTCGAGCCGCTGCGGGCGGCGCTCCTCGAGCGCTACGGGTTCGTGGCCCGCATGGACCACTTCGCTATCTTCGGGACCTGCTCCGCCTGCCGGTCGCGCAGCCGGACGGCAGGGGCACCATCGCCGACGTAAGGCTCAAAACGGCCAGAGCCGGAGCTCCCGGATCTAGGCCCGGCGCGGCTGGCGCAGCACGTGAACGATGCTCTCCGCCACGTCCTCCGGCAGGAGGTATTTGTTTCCGCTTCGACCGTTCCGCCACCGCGTGCAGTGCTTCAGCGTGCCGAGCCAGCAGGCCGACACGCATCCCTTCCTGTGCCAGTCGCAGTGCGGTGGCGTGGCCTACGCCGCTGCTCGCTCCGGCGATGAGGGCGACACGCCCACCCAGTGAGCTCATCGTGATCATGGGCCGTGCGCCGTGGCCGGCACTAGGAGTGCCGAGCCTCGCTCCGGCTGCCCGAACGGGAGAGGAGCACCGCGACGACCGTGATCGCCGCCATGATGGCGACGGCGACCAGAATTGCCGCCGTGCCACCGATGGTCGAGCTGACGAACAGCAGCAGCTCCCCGATGATGACGATCGAGGCGACGGTGATGAGGATCGCGGCGAGCGGGATCAGCACCGCCAGCTTGAGGTTCTGCCCTTTCTGCATACCTCCCTCTTTCTCCATCGGATCGCCGTCGTTCCGCTGAGCTACTTTCAGGCGGCGAACAATCTCACCGCGCATGCTCGTGTGGGATTATGGGCATTGTGCCCGAGCAACGCAAGCGGGCGTGGCCAGTTGCCGCGCGCTCTCGGGTATGTTTCAGTAGCAACAGATGCGGGCGCCGCCGGCCGCTCCTGCGGAGCCCAGCGGGTTGTCGATAGAGAGTCGGGTCGCGTGCCGGTTCGTGAAGGGGCAACGAAGATGAGCACTGGCGAGTCCTGGCAGGTTCTCACCCTTCGCCTAGCCGAGCGGATGAGCCGGCTGGGCACCGAGAGCGCGTTCGAGGTGCTGGTGCGCGCGCGGGCGCTCGAGGCGCAGGGCCGCTCCGTCATTCACCTCGAGATCGGGGAGCCCGACTTCGATACCCCGCCCCACATCGTCGAGGCGGCGGTGGAGGCGCTGCGCGCCGGCCACACGCACTACACCCCGGCGGCCGGCATCCCGGAGCTGCGAGAGGCGATCGCGCGGGAGGTCAGCCGGACCCGCAGGGTCGAGGTGGAGCCGGAGCGCGTCGTCGTTACGCCGGGTGGCAAGCCGATCATGTTCTTCACCATCCTGGCGCTGGCTGGCGAGGGAGACGAGGTGATCTACCCCGATCCCGGCTTCCCGATCTACGAGTCGGTGATCCGGTTCGCCGGGGCGCGGCCGGTGCCGCTCAAGCTGCGTGAGGAGCATGGCTTCGCCTTCGACCCGGACGAGCTCCGCTCGCTGGTCAGCGAGCGCACGCGGCTGGTCATCGTCAACTCTCCCCATAACCCGACCGGCGCGGTGGTGGGCCGCGACGCGCTGGCCGAGCTGGCGCAACTGGCTCACGAGCGCGACTTTCTGGTGCTCTCCGACGAGATCTACTCCCGTATCCTCTACGAGGGCGAGTTCGCCAGCGTGGCCAGTTTCCCCGGCATGCTCGACCGGACGATCATCCTCGATGGGTTCTCCAAGACCTATGCCATGACCGGCTGGCGGCTGGGCTATGGAGTCATGCCGCCCGCCCTGGCCGAGCAGGTGACCCGGCTGGCGATCAACTGCAACTCGTGCGTCCCCGGCTTCGTCCAGCTCGCCGGGGTGGCGGCGCTCACCGGGCCGCAGGACGCGGTCGCCCGTATGGTCGAGGAGTTTCGGCGCCGCCGGGACGCCATCGTCGACGGCCTGAACCGTCTGCCGGGTGTGCGCTGCCTCCGCCCGGCCGGCGCCTTCTACGTCTTCCCCAACGTCTCCGGGCTTGGCCGGGATTCACGAGCGATCGCGCACGACCTCCTGGAGGAGGCCGGCGTAGCCGTGCTGGCCGGCGATGGGTTCGGGCGAGGCGGTGAGGGATACCTGCGCTTCTCGTATGCCAACTCGCTCGAGAATATCCTTGAGGCGGTCGAGCGCATGCGCTGGCTGATCGAGGCGCGCTATCGTTGACGGGCTCGACCGGGCCACGCCAGGCGCTCGTCGCGAGAGCGATCTATGATCGTCGAGTCGAATCTGCGGAGGAGGGCTCCATGGACGAGGGTGACGAAGCGGAGCGGCGTGTGCTGGTGATCGGCGCTGGGGCCGCAGGCCTGGCGGCGGCCCGGCGCTTGCGCGACCACGGGATCCCGGTCACCGTGCTGGAAGCGCGCGATCGCGTTGGCGGGCGCATCCTGACCGCGTACGACCTCGCGCCGTTTCCGGTTGAGCTCGGTGCCGAGTTCATCCACGGTGATCGGGTCATTACCTGGGAGCTCGTCAGGCAGTTCGGCTTGCACGTCTTCGAGGATCCGAGCCAGTACCGCCGCTTCTTCGCGCTCGACAGCCTGTTGCTGAGCGCCACGGCGCTCGAGCCGCTGCCTGCCGGTGGCCTGTGGGCTGCGCTCGTCGCGGCCGAGGAGGAGTGGGTCGCGGCGCGGCGCCCCGATACCAGCCTGAAGGAGGCGCTCCGCTGGTGGGTCGAGCGGCACGGCCTGGCGGCCGACGAGCGCTGGTGGCGTCTCTGGGAGACGCTCGCGGCGATCGGCTGGTCGGCCGACCTCGAGGAGCTAGGCGTCTACGGCACTGACGAGGAATCCTATGAGGGCGACGGCGAGCGCAACTTCCGGGTGGCTGAGGGGTACAGCCGTATCGTCGAAGGGCTAATCGATCAGGGGCTCGACCTGAGGACGAGCCACCCGGTGGAGCGGATCCGCTGGAGCGAGCGAGGCGTCGCGGTCGAGGCGGCGGGCAAGACCCTCGAGGCCGCGTGCGCCATCGTGACTCTCCCGCTCGGGGTGCTCCAGGCCGGGACGGTCGAGTTCGACCCGCCGCTGCCGGCGCGCCTGCGGCAGGCCATCGATGGCTTGCGCCCCGGACGGGCGTTCCGCGCCGCCCTCCGCTTCCGGGGTGAGATCTGGCCGGAGGAGGTGGGCTGCCTCTTCACTGCCGGGCCGCGGGGCGTCTGGGAGCGCCCGGGGTTGGGCTACGGCTCGCGGCTGCCGCTGTTCACTGTCCTGGTCGGTGGCAGTGACGCTGAGCGGCTGTCGTCGCTCGGGCCCGACGGTGCGATCCGCGAGATCGTCGCCGGCCTTTCGTCGGCGGTGGGTCGCGACCTCAGCGGTGAGGTGGTCGAGGCACGGGTGATCGACTGGACTCATGATCCCTTCGTCCGCAGCGCCTACTCATTCACTCCGGTCGGTAGTGCCGGGCTGCGTGCCCGGTTCAGCGAGCCGGTCTGTAACGTGCTCTTCTTCGCTGGCGAGGCAACCAGCACCATCCGGCCGGGGACGGTGCACGGGGCCCTGGAGAGCGGCTACCGCGCGGCCGACGCCGTCCTGCGGCACCTCGTGCCCGTCGGCTCCTCGCTCACCTGACCGGGCTCAGGCCGAGCCACGCCGGGAGATCGGCGAGCGAGTCCAGGATCGCGTCGGGCCGGCCGGCCTCCGGCTCGCGTGTCCGGAACTTCCCGGTTCGAACCAGGATGCCGGCCATCCCGAGGCGCTGGGCCGGCTCAACATCCTGGTCGATCGTGTCGCCGATCATCGCCACGCGGTCTCGGGGGACGCCGAGCAGGTGGAGGCCGGCCTGGAAGAAGTCCGCCGACGGCTTGCCGACGACCTGGGCCTGAACCCCGGTGGCGGCCTCCAGGCCGAGGATATAGGCGCCGGAGTCGAGATACAGCCCGTCCTGTCGCTCCCAGGTCAGGTTCTTGTGCATAGCGATGAAGGCGGCGCCGCCGAGGAGCAGCCGGAAGGCACGATTGATTCGACTGTAGGTGAAGCGGTCGCCGGCGCCGCCGATAACGACCACACGGGCATCGTGCCCCTCGGTGAGCGGGATGCCGGCGAACTCTTCGTGTAGATCGCCCTCGACGAGCAGGTAACAGCTCTCACCGGGGTAATGCCGGCGGACGTAGTCCGCGGTGGCCGCGGCGGCCGTGATGATCTGCTCGTCGCTGACCGGGAAGCCGAGCCGGCGGAGCAGCCCGCCGAGCTGGCGACGGGTTCGGATGGTGGTATTGGTCAGCAGGACGTACGGTACTCCGGCTTCGGCCAGCGCCTGCAGGGCCTCGGCGGCGCCGGGGATCGGACGCCCGTCGATGTGGAGCACGCCCTCGACGTCGATGAGCAAGCCGTCGATCGCTCGCGATTCCATCGCTCTTCGCTTCCTCCGAGGTAGGCACGACGCGCCGGATCGCCTCCGGTCGGCCGGCAGCCTGGTCGCGCTCTTCCGGTGCTCGCTCTCATTCTACCCGTGGCTGGGGGCTTGACACGACGTTCACACCAGGCCTGAGCACGGAGCGGTAGCCTGAAGCAGAATCGTAAGGGGATCCCTAGCGGCGAGCGGAGCGAGGAGACCGGGCGATGGAAGCGAGCGGGCAAGCTGAGAGAGAGCCGGTGCGCGTGCTCTTCCTCTGTACCCACAACGCGGCGCGCTCGCAGATGGCGGAGGCGCTGCTGCGCTGGCTGGCCGGCGATCGCGTCGAAGTCTACTCGGCCGGCACCGAGCCGTCGCGGGTGCATCCGATGGCGGTGCAGGCGATGGCTGAGCTCGGGATCGACATCAGCGGTGCGGAGTCGAAGCCGCTCGATCGATTCCTCGGGCAACCCTTCGACTGGGTCATCACCGTCTGTGATCAGGCGGCTGAGGCCTGCCCGGTCTTCCCCGGCGCGGCCCGGCGGCTGCACTGGTCGCTCCCCGACCCTTCGGCGGCGAGCGGTGGCGAAGAGGAGCGCTACCGCCAGTTTCGCACGGTGCGAGATCGTCTCCTGGAGAACCTTCGCCAGTGGTTGGAGGCGGAGCTTGCGGCTGGCTGATACAATTCACGCAAGTGAACGGTCATCGCTGCCAGGGGCGCAAGCAGGAGGCGTCGCTCGAGGTCTGGCCTCGCTGCGACATCCCCCCGAGGGTGCACCACTTCTGGCCTGATCTCCATCTCACCGCGCCGCGGTGGGGGCCGGGATGGTGCAGACGACCGGCAGCGCCAGGCTAGTTCGTACCCCAGAGGTCGAGATCCGGGCTGTGGACGAGGAGGGTGACCTATGGCGACAGGCGCGCAGCCGCGGGCAGGCATCTGGACCACTCGCTGGACGACCCTCACGCTGGTGCTGATCCCGGTCGGCATCGCCATCAACTTCGTCGGGAAGTTCGTAGCCCAGGCGCTGAAGCTCCCGCTGTGGCTGGACTCGATCGGCACGGTGCTGGCCGCCTTCATCGCCGGGCCCTGGGTCGGCGCCCTGACCGGCGCGCTCAACAACATCATCTACGGGCTGACGGTCGATCCCGTCTCGTTCTGGTACTTCATCACCTCGGTCGGGATCGGGCTGAGCGCGGGCATCATGGCCCGGTTGGGCTTCATCCGCACCACCGCCCGCGCGGTCGTGGCCGGCCTGGTGGTGGCGCTGGTCGCCACGGTGGTGTCGTTCCCGATCAACATCTATCTCTGGGGCGGGCAGACCGGAAATGTCTGGGGCGACGCCCTCTTTACAGCCCTGACCCTGCGCGGTGTGCCGCTCTGGCTGGCGTCCTTCCTCGACGAGCTGGCCGTCGATCTCCCCGACAAGGTGCTGACCGTTCTGATCGCGTTCGGCCTGTTCAAGGCGCTCCCGCGCCGGCTGCTCAGCCAGTTCCAGCTCGGCGAGGGGGAGCTCCGGCACACCGCCTGAGCGGCCTGGTACCCGGGGATCGATGCGGCCCGTCGGCCTGTACGTAGAGCGGCGGAGCCCGCTCCACGCCCTCGACCCGATCACGAAGCTGGTCTATGCCGTCTGCCTGGCGCTCGTGCCATTCGTCGCCGGCGACCTGCGCGTCACCTTCGTCGCTCTCGCTGGTAACTTGGCTCTCCTGGCAGTAGGGCGGGTAGTGCGCGAGGGCTTGCTCGCGCTGGCCGGGGTGGGCTTCTTCCTGGCGACGCTCTTCCTCGTCCAGGGTATGGTCTACCCCGGAAACGCGACGCCGCTGGTGAGCATTGGCCCGCTCGTGCTCTACCGGGAAGGGCTGGCCTACGCCGTCTGGCTGACGGCCCGCTTCATCAACCTGACGCTCTCTGCCTTCGTCCTGCTGTTCACCACCCGGCCGGCGGACCTCGTCGAGGAGCTGGTGCGGGCCGGCCTGCCACCGCGGGCCGGCTACGTGCTGCTCTCGGTACTGCAGATCATCCCCTCGATGGCCGCCAGGGTCTCAGTCATCCAGGATGCGCAGCGCTCCCGCGGTATGGAGACGGAAGGGCCGATCTGGGTGCGGATGCGTGCCCTTCTCCCCGTGCTCGGACCGCTGGTCATCTCGTCGCTGGTGGCGATGCAGGAGCGGGCGCTGGCGCTCGAGGTGCGCGGCTTCGGCGCGCCCGGGCCACGCACATTCTACCGGCCGCCGTGGCGGCACCGGATCGCCTGGCCGGTGCGGCTGGCGGCGGTCTCCGCGCTGCTGGGGGCGCTGATCTGGAGGCTGGCCGGGTGACTCCGATCGTCGAGGTCGAGGGCCTGACCTACCGCTACCCTACTGGGCAGGCGAACGCGCTCGAGGACGTGTCGTTCGCGGTCGAGGCCGGCCAGCTCGTCGGCGTGGTGGGGCCGAACCTGGCCGGCAAGTCGACGCTCTGCTACGCGCTCGTCGGGCTGGTGCCGCAAGTCTTCCGAGGCCGGTACGAGGGCAGGGTGAC
>BEIC01000128.1 GCA_002898875.1 bacterium HR26 | reverse complement strand
CACCGCTTCGAGCGCGTCGAGCACCTCGCGCAGCGTCCGGCGGCCGTCGATCAGCCCCCGCTCCAGCGCGTACACCAGCGCGTCCCCGATCGCCCGCGTCTGGCTCGGGTCGACGATCTGCTCCACGTGGCGCAGGTCGATCGACTCGTAGCCGAACCCGACCTCCTCAGTCCCGCGGGCCCGAACCCGGGTGCGGTCGCGCCGGCGGGGATCGATACTCTCCGGAATCGGAACGCGGGCCACCACCCCTGGCCAAGGGTCAGGCGGTCCGAACGCACCCTCCCCGTAGCGCGCCGCGATCTCGTGCGCGCGACCCGTCACGTGCTCCGGCACGTAGGCGTGCATCCAGATCACCGTGTCGGCCACGCTGAGATAGTCGCCGGCCCCGCCCATGACCAGGATCGTCGAGACCCCGGCCTCCCGGTGCAACTGGCGCACCCGGTCGATCAAGGGGACGATCGGCTCGGCCTCCGCCGGCACCAGCTCGCGCATCAGGTGATCGCGGATCATGAAGTTCGTAGCGCAGGTGTCCTCGTCCATCAGCAGCAGCCGGCAGCCGACCTCCAGCGCCTCGAGGATATTGGCCGCTTGCGAGGTCGACCCGCTCGCGTTGTCGCTCGTGAAGTCGGCCGTCGACTGGCCCAGCGGCAGGTTGCGGATAAAGGGCTGGAGGTCGACGCCGACCACCCGCCGGCCATCCTCCGCGCGGATCTTCACCGCGTCGGCGCGCGTGACCACGCGCTCGCGGCCGTCGCCCGGGATGTGGTTGTAGACACCGCGCGCTAGCGCCTCCAGCAGCGTCGACTTGCCGTGGAAGCCACCACCGACGATCAGCGTGACGCCCTCAGGGATCCCCATCCCTCGCACCCGTCCGCTGTGGGGCGTCTCCAGCTCGATCGTGAGATCAGGCGGCGGCTGGAAGCGGATCACGCGGCCGGTCAGCGGCTCCTGGCTCACGCCGCTGCGGCGTGGCAGCACGGCTCCCTCACCGACGAAGGCGACCAGCCCGTGCTCGGGCAGCGCGGCGCGCAGCGCCTCGGCGTCCTCAACCGTGGCGATGAAGCGCTCGGCCTGCTCCAGGTCGGGCGGCCGTAGCCAGAGCGTGGCCCGCGCCAGGGCCGGCAACGTTTCGACCAGGAGGTCGATCGCCTCGTCGCCGAGAATGGTGCGCCCGGCAGCCGGCAGCCCGACGGAGAGGCGAAGCTCGACCCGGTCGGGGAACACCCGGCAAGCGGTGCGCTCCAGCACTTCCTGCCCGCCGGCGTCGATCAAGATGAGGCCAGACTTGCCGGTGCCCCGGCGTCGCTGGGACAGTGATGCGATCGCTCGCCGGGCACGGCGCGCCAGGAAGTCCTCGAGGGCGACCCGGCGCACGCGGTCGGCACACTCCGGCAGTGCCAGATGTCGCCGCTCGACGATCAGCCGGACGCGCGAGGGCGAGGCGAAGGGATCGCCCTGGACATGATCGATGGCGAGCACCACCTCGCCGTCCTGATAGACGCCGCGGATCTCCTCGTAGGCCTTGTACCCACGGCGGTCGATCCGCTGGAGGATCGACCGCAAGACGCGAATGTCTCGCATACCTCCTCCGCTTCGCGTCGCTCTCGTTCCGCCTAGTATAGGCGGCCGGCCGGCTGGGAGCGATCGGTCTCAGGCTCAGCAGGCAGGAGCACTGCGCGGCTGCTTGAGCAGCCGCGCGCAAGCAACCCCGATCCGAGCCGCGGAGCGCGAGCGGGCTAACCCTTCACCGCGCCGGCGGTCAACCCGGCGATGATGCGCCGCTGGAAGATCAAGGTCAGTACGATCAGCGGCAGCGTCACGATCACGGTCGCGGCCATCATCTGACCCCAGGGAATCTCGAAGCCGCCACCGGTTTGCGGCGAGAAGTAGAAGATAGCGAGCGTGATCGTCCGCTTATCCGGCGTCTGAGTGAAGGAGAGGGCGTAGAGGAACTCGTTCCAGGCCGCGATGAAGGCCAGCAGTCCCGTCGTCACCAGCCCGGGCGCTGAGAGCGGCAGCATGATGCGCCAGAAGGTCTGGAACGGGCTGGCCCCGTCCACGTAGGCGGCCTCCTCCAGGTCCCGCGGGAGCTGCCGGAAGAACGTCATCAGCACCCAGACGGTGAAGGGCAGGGTGAAGATGAGGTAGCTGTAGACCAGTGCTCCCAGGCTGTTGTACAGGCCGAACTGGGTGATCAGCGTGTAGAGCCCGCCGAGCACCGAGATCGACGGGAACATGGTCATCGAGAGAATGATGTAGCGGACCGGCGTGCTGCCGCGGAAGCGGAACCGCCCCAGGGCGTACGCCCCCATCGCCCCGACGGCTAGCGAGAGCAGCGTCACCGTGCCGGCCACGATGGCGGAGTTCAGCAGTGCCCGGCGGAACTGGCCGGTCGCCAACACCTTCCGGAAGTTCTCGAGCGAGGGATTCTCCGGCCAGTAGACGACCGGCGTCGCGAACTGCACGGAGTCCGGCACGATGGCCGAGCGGATGGCCCAGTAGAAGGGGAAGACGAGATAGATCGCAATAATAGCCAGGACGACGTAGAACAGGATGCGCGAGAGCCGCCGTCGCAGGTCTCTCCGCTGCGCGCTTGCCAGCCTCATGTCTGTACCTCCACCTTCAAGGTGGTGACGTAGGCGACCACGAAGATCGCGATGACGAGGAAGATCGCCACACTGATGGCCGAGCCGTAACCCACATCGCTGAACGCCACGATGTAGTTCTGGGCATACACGGCCATGGTCTGCATATCCGGGCGGGCGCCGAAGAGCACGTAGAAGACGTCGAAGACGCGAAGCGCGTCGAGCGTGCGGAAGATCAGCGCCACCACGATGGCCGGCCGGAGCAGCGGCAAGGTGATGGTGAAGAACTGCCGGATCCGGCTGGCGCCATCCACCGTCGCCGCCTCGTAGAGCTCGTCCGGGATGACCTGGAGGCCAGCCAGAAGCAGGAGTGCCACGAACGGCGTCGTCTTCCAGATATCAATCGAGGCGACGGCGATCAGCGAGGTATCGGGCCGGGCGAGCCAGGCGATGTTCTGCTCGATCAGGCCGGCTCGCTTGAGCAGGTCGTTGATGACCCCGAAGATGTCGTTGTACATCCACTTCCACATCTGAGCCGAGAGGACCGTCGGGATGGCCCAGGGCACCAGCATAGCAGCGCGCATCGGGCCACGGCCCGGAAAGCGCGAGTTCACGACGAGGGCGATCAGCAGCCCGAGCAGAAACTCGAGCACGACCGTGATAACCGTGAACTGGACGGTGACTTTGACCGCCGTCCACCACAGCGGATCAGTCAGCAAGAAACGGTAATTCTCGAGGCCGATCCACTGCTCCGGCTCCAGTGCTCCGAGTCGCTTGTCGGTAAAGCTGAAGTAGAGCGTTTGGACGAGGGGCACCATGGCGACGGCGACCACGACGAGTAGAGCGGGCAGCAGAAAGAGCCAGGCGAGCCAGGCCTGGCGCTCGGCCAGGGTCATCGCCTGCCAGCGGCGCAGCGGAAGCGCGGCTCGCCTCGGCTCCGCTATCGCGGGTCGACTCATCGCGACCTCCCTTCGCGAACTTGGGACGCATCTTGATATTGGGATCGCGGGCAGGGGAGCCTGCTCGTCCCCCCACCCGCGTGTGCTCGCTCGGTGTTCTCTCAGCCTACCGTGAGCGCGACGATGTCTACCCCTCTAGCCGACGATCCGTTGCAGGCGCTGGGCAACGCCCGGCAACACCTGCGCTGCGTCCTGCCCGGTGAGGATCTGGTTTACGCCCTGGAAGATAATGGTCGAGACCTCGTTGTACCGCTCGCCGGTCTCCCGCGAGGGCCGGGTCACCCGTTCCACTGCCTCCATCGGCTCCAAGAACGGCATGGCCTGCAGAACCTCGGGCCTGGACGCGACGTCAGGGATGGTCGGGACGAAGCTCCCGAGCACCGCGCGCCAGGTCTGTACCTCGGGACTCGTCATGTAGCGCACGAACTCGATCGCGGCCTCAGGCGCGCGTGAGTACATCGAGACGGCGAGCTGCCATCCACCGACCGTGCCGACGTGGGGATTCCCCGGCTGAGCCGGCAGCGGTGCCACGTTGAACTTGCCTCGAACCGGCGAATCCGACCCACTTGCCAGGGAATACACGTATGGCCAGTTGCGCAGGAAGGCAGCGTTGCCGGCCTGGAATACCTGGCGCGAGTCCTCTTCCTGGTACGTGGTGACGCCTTGCGGCGCAATCGTGCCGACCCAGCCGCGTACCTTGTTGAGTATCTCAACGGCCTGTGGGTTGTTGATCGTCACCTGGCCATTCTCGATGAAGCGGCCGCCGCCGCTCGACGCCAGCCACTCCAGCGCGTTGCAGGTCAACCCCTCGTAGGCATTGCCCTGGAAGACGAAGCCGGCAAAGTTCGGGTTGGCCCCTCGCTCCCCCTCCAGGATCGTCCGGGCCATCTCTTCCAGCTCGTCCCACGTCTCCGGCGGATTGCTGAAGCCGTACTTCTCCAGCAGATCGGTCCGGTAGTAGAGCATCCCGAAGTCGCCGAACCACGGCATGCCGACGAGCTTGCCGTCGACGGTGTTGTTCTCGATGATCGTCTCATAGTGCGCCTGCGCCTCCTGGCCGAGCGCAGAGCTGAGATCGACCAGGTGCGGAGCGAAGGCGCCCGGCCAGATGACGTCGATCATCATCACATCGACATCCGGCGACTGCGCGGAGAAAAACCGCTGATAGGCTGCGTAGTTCTCCGTGGCACTCGCGGGCTTGGGCACGACGTTGATGGTTATCCCGGTCGCCTCGCTGAAGGCCCCAGCCAGGATCTGATCCATCTCCGCGCCGATGCCCACGGAATCACCGTAGTAGGTCAACGTGGTTCCACTGTACTGGCTCGCTTGGTCGGCATTAAACACTTCAGGCGGGTTGTCCATGGAGTAGGTCATCTCAGGCGTCGTGACGACGGTGGGAGTCCCGGCCGGAGTTTCCGCAGCGGTCGGAGTTTCGGCCGCGGCTTCAGTAGGGGTCGCCGTCGGCTGGGCCGCCGGAGCCTGGGTCGGCGTGGCCTCCTCGCGTCGGCAGGCGGCCAGGAGCGCCGAGACAGCGGGCATCGCAAGACCCAGCACCGCGGCTCGCCGGAGTACTTGCCGACGAGAGAGTCGAACGGTAAGTACATCCGGGTACGGCCGATCAGGTCGCATATCGCGCATTGCTCTGCTCCTCACGTTCGTACGGACAGATCTCCGAGTCCAGTGCCCCTCCAACACCCTCACAGCGCCGCTGTACCGGCTGAGTGGGCTGGTCTCGTGTCCGGATCAGCACCTCCCTTCTCCTCACAGGCACACGGCACGAGTTGAGGTAGCAGTCAGGGTTACAAGGTGCTCAGGCTATGATTCACGTGGATTTACCGGCTGTCCTACAAGCGCTCTGTGTACAACCGAACACGCCGCCTGGCGACGTGCGCCCTCCAACAAACCGCTTTCTCTTCGTGAGCCCTTTGATATCATTGCTTGGACGGTAGCACGCGAAAGTGCAACTGTCAAGTCTCAGCATTCTCAGCCTGGTAGGCCGATGATCACTCCCTCGTCCGGGCGTAGCAGGATCTCTCCTTCGATCGCCTCGCCCTCGCGATCCAGATAGGTGGAGAGGACGATCCGGCCACGGAGGTCGATCTGGCTACAAGCGTAGCGGCGAATCCAATGACCAAAATTCAGTACGATCAGGAAGCGCCGCTCACCGTGCGCGCGCAGGTAGGCAACCAGCTCGCCCTCGGCCGGCAGCGACCGGTAGCTGCCGATAGACAGCGCTGGCTCAGCGCGGCGCAGCGCCAGCAGCCGGCGGTGGAGCGTCAGGATCGATGAAGGGTCGTTGCGCTGCGCCTCGACATTGTACACGGGGTAGTCAGGGGACAGCGGGAGCCAGGGGCGGCCACGGGTGAAACCGGCATTGGGCGTGCTGTCCCACTGCATCGGCGTGCGCTCCGGGTCTCGCCCGAAGCCGCGCCCGACGGTCCACTCGACCGGGTCCTGAGTCGCCTCCGGCGGGACCTCGACGTTGACCATGCCGATCTCATCGCCGTAGTAGATCGTCGGCGTGCCCCGAAGCGTCAGCAGCAGCATTGCCGCGACGCGCGCCTGCGCCCGCCCCACGCGGCTGGCGATCCGCGGGCGGTCGTGGTTGCCGAGGACCCAGTTGGGCCAGGCACCAGGGGGCAGCAGAGCCTCGTAGACATCGATGGCTGACTGGATCCGCCGGGCATCCCAGGGTAACAGCAGGAGCTGGAAATTGTACGGCAGGTGGAGCTCGGGCTCAGACGTGCCGTAGTACGCCACCAACCGCTCGACCGGGAGGTAGATCTCCCCGATCAGCACGCGTTCGCCGTACTCGTCGGCCAAGCGCCGCATCATGGCGAGGATGGGGTGGATCTCCGGGCGGTCGGTGGTAAAGACCGGGCGCAGTCGCTGGTAGGGTGGGTCCGTGGGCTTGTAGTCGGGATTGGGCGGGTTATCCCGGAACCGGTCGTCCTTGATCAGGTGCCAGATGGCGTCCAACCGGAATCCATCTACCCCGCGCTCGAACCAGAAGCGCATCGCGTCGAGCATGGCGCGCTGGACCTCGGGATTCCGCCAGTTGAGGTCGGGCTGCTCCTTGAGGAACGCGTGGAAGTAGTACTGTCCGGGTCGGTCGTCCCATTCCCAAGCGCTCCCGCCGAAGGCGCTGAGCCAGTTGTTCGGCGGGCCACCGTCGGGTGCTGGGTCGCGCCAGATGTACCAGTCGCGCTTCGGGCTCTGGCGCGACGAGCGCGACTCGAGGAACCACGGGTGCCGGTCGGAGGTATGGTTGGCGACGAAGTCGAGGAGGACACGCATGCCGCGCGCGTGGGCTTCACCGACGAGCCGGTCGAAGTCCTCCATCGTGCCGAAGACCGGGTCGATCCCGATGTAATCCGAGACGTCGTAGCCGAAGTCGGCCATTGGTGAGGGGAAGATGGGAGAGAGCCAGATCGCGTCGACTCCGAGCCACTGGAGGTAATCGAGCCGGCTGAGGATGCCCGGGAGGTCGCCGATACCGTCATCGTTGCTGTCCATGAACGAGCGAGGGTAGATTTGGTAGATGACCCCTCGCTGCCACCAGTGGTACTGCTCGGCGCTCATCGGTATCCGCTCACGTACCTGATCGGCAGGCGATGCGCTCCGGTACCAGACGAGGGGCCCGCCGGAGCGGTGGAAGCAACGCCAGCGGGCCCTTCGTTCGCGCTCGCGTGCTCTGCGCGAGCGCGCGTACGCTATCCACCCAACAGTTTAACGGCTGGCCTCCCGCGCGCTGCGCAGCCGGTTCACGACCAGGACCGTGGCCGTCGCCGCGAGGAAGACCAGCGGGATATCGATCAGCAGGAACCCCCAGCTCAGCGCGAGCTCACCGCTGACGGCGCTCGCCGCGAAGCCGAACAGCACGCTCAGAACCACTAGCGCCGCCGCTCGCAGGCGGGGCTGGACGATCCGGAAGGTGAGCAAGCCGACCACCACACCGGCCGCGATCGGGAAAAGCTCGTTCACTGCCTCCTCCCTTCAATGCATCCACACATCCGCCAGTACCATCGCAGCGGCGAGCCAGCTTGTCAAGAC
>BEIC01000127.1 GCA_002898875.1 bacterium HR26 | reverse complement strand
CAGCCGGACGAAGGGCGGCAGCACGCCGAGCGCCCGCGCCAGGATGAAGATCTTCGATGGCTCAGCATAGTGAGTGTCGGCCAGGAAGGCCCGCCGCTCAGCATCGGTCCACTCGTGCAGGTCGCCCACCAGTGGCTCGAGCAGATAGAGCGTGCCAGGCTCTCCGCCGCGTCGAACAGCATCGACTACGATCAGCGCCTCATAGCCGTCCAGCAGCTCCTGCACCACAGCGATGCCACCGGTGCCGGCATCCAGCAGCGTGACACCTGGTGGCAGCGGCTGCCACTCCGCCATGAGTCGCTGAATCACCGCGACCCCGAAGCCGTCATCTCGCCGAAGGACCGAGCCCATCCCGGCGATGAGCACCCGCCTCGGGCTCATGTGCGCACCACCTGCCGTGGACGGCCGACGATGATCTGACCATCTCGGACTGCCACCGGTACGACCTCGAGCGACCGGCCAGCGCGATCGAGCCGCCTTCCGCTGTGCAGGTCGAACCGGCACCCGTGCCAGGGACAGATGATAACTCCCTCCTCCCAGGCGACGCCCTGCCCCATGTCGAGTGGCAACGGCGTCCCCGGGCAGGCGTTACGATACGCGTGGACGTCTTCACCTCGCCGGACCAGCAACACGGAAAGGCCGCTGGCATCGATCCGCACCGCCCCAACCTCGGGCAACGCGTCCAGCGATGCCACCGCCTCCCACTCGAGGCCCGGACGCCCAGCGTGATGGACCGGCAGCGGGACAAGTCGCCGCCCCGGCGGTGCTGGATGTGGGGCGGGAGCCGCCGGCTCGACCTCGAGCCGCTCGAACTCGGGCATGCCCTCGCGGAGCGCCGTCTCGACCACGTGACGGAGCGTCTGGCTCGAGGCCGGGCAGCCCGAGCATGTCCCGCCGAGCTGGACGCGCACCACGCCGTCCTGCACGCTGAGCACTCGCAGCTCGCCTCCGTGCGAGGCGATGTATGGCTGCACCTCCGCCAGGATCCGGTCGACCCGAGCGCGCTGGCCCGCCTCATCGAGCTCGTAGAGCTCCAACAGCAGGCTGACAGCGGGGTCATCCAGCGTCTCCTGGAAGGCCTGCGGGGCTGCCCGCTGGAAGCGCTGTACCAGCCGTCCGATGCCCACACGGTGGAGCAGGTCGATCAGTTGCAGGAGCCGCAGCGCCTGATCCCGCAGCACCGGATCGGGCGCCGACTCGAAGCCCTGGACGAGCGCGTCGATCTCGGCGAGCGCCTGCTGGAGTCGCCTCGCGGTTGTCTCGTCTCGTGGCTCGGCGGCCATGGCTCGCTACTCTCCGCTCAGGCGCGTGGGCGATCGGGATGGCTGGGGCAGGGCTCACCGGCGTGCGCCGGGTCGTGGCACCAGCAGCCGGGGGCGCACTCGCCGTGAGCCGGTCGGGTCAGGTCGGCGAAGGCGTCACGGAAGCGCACAGCCCCTTCCCGCCTGCCCTGCTCCGTCAAGCGATACCGGCCGTGCTCGCAGGCCAGGTCACCGCTCGCGACCAGGCGGTCGAGGTGGGCCTGGATCAGCTCGACGTCGGAGACCAGGAAGCGGGCCAGCTCCGCGGCGTCGACGTCCCCGGCCAGCCCCTCGCCGCGCATCCAGTACATCGCCTCCAGGATCTCATCTCTCCAGAAGAGATTGTCGAGCGCGCTCGATCCGCTCGTCATCTGCCTGACTCCTGAGCCTCCGCTTCCGCCAGCGCCTGGCGTACCAGCGCGCGGACGCGCCGCTCCGCCTCCTCGAGCGCGGCTTCGCCGAGCGCGCTGAAGCCGTCTCCCCAGGACTGGTCGAACGGCTCGATCTCAACGACGGTCACCTCCGCTGGCAGCGCGCCGAAGTGATCGAGGATCAGCAGCAGGTTCTCGAGATCGATCACCCCAGTGACCGCCTCGCTCACCCGGCTCTGTAGCTCATCCGGGGTGAGCGCAGGCGGATTCCAGGGCACCACCGTCACGCTCCCGGGCGGGCGCCCCCGCGGCACCGCACCTGCGAAGATGCCCAGCGAGAAGCGCGGCGCTGCCTGGAGCTGGAAGAGCACATCGATCGGGCTGTAGCTGAGATCGGCGATGACCACGCCTGCGGGCCACCGCTCGCTCTGCAGCCGGGCCACCAGCGCCGGGCCGAGCGAGAGGTCGCGCAGGTTGGTATAGCCGACTCCGGCCACCAGTACCCGCCGCTCCCCAGAGAGCCACTGCTCCAGAGCGACATCGCGCTGGGGATCGGTCATCGCCTGCGGACTGGCGTGGCTGGGCCAGAGCGATCCTGCCAACGGATCGATGATCCGTTCGACCTGGTGACGGCCCTTCATCCGGTCGTCCCTCATTCCTCGAGGATGCAAGCGCAGGTATTTACCTCGCGCACCACGACCCGCTCGCCCGCGAAGACGTGCGTGGTGCAGGGCATGCACGGGTCGAAGCTGCGGATGGTCCGCAGGATGTCGATGGCCTTAAAGTCCTCCGGGCTGTTGAACTGCTCGATGATCGGCGTGTTCAGCACCGCCTCCTCGTATGGCCCTGGATTCCCCCACGGGTCGCGCGGCGAGGCGTTGATCGTCGAGGGGGTGATGATCTGGTAGTTGGTGAGCACCCCGCGATCCATGGTCAGGTGGTGCGTCAGGTAGCCGCGGCCGGCGCCCCAGAACCCGACGCCGATCCGGAAGTCGCGCGGCACGGTGAAGTCGCGGCTCACCGCCGTGTTGCCCTGCTTCATGAGCTCGTAGCCGCTGAGCAGGTTGTTCAGGGCCACCAGAGCCGTGTACGCCTGGGCATATGCCCGTGCCCGGTTGCGCTCGATCGCGTTCCAGTCGCTCGGGATCCGCCACTCGAGGGTCATCTCGGGCAGGCGTCCCTTGGGTACCAGCATCCGCAGGCTCTCGCCGGTGGACTCGATAAACGGATTCTGCGGGATCTTCCTGGCCGCTGCCGTGGTCCACATCCGCACGTAGACGCCGGCCTCCATGACCGTGCGGTCCCAGCGCGGCGTGCTGTCCCAGGTGTACTTCTCCTTCCAGCTTCGGCCGGTCGGCTTGGGGCGGGTCTGCTTGTTCCATGGATGGTACGGGCTCAGCGGGTTACCGACCGGGTCGGTCTTGATCGGGTAGTCGTCCCAGGCCTCGTAGTAGGAGTGCTCGACGAATTCCTCCAGGCCGGCGTTGAGCAGGTGGAGGTTGGTCGTGACCAGCTCGCCGTCGCGGACGACTCCCGGCGTGTTCCACCGGCGCTCGCCCCAGCGGTCGGCGTGCCGGTAGTCGGCGTCGTACGCCTCGTGGTGGTCCCAGATACCCGCGTCGATCAGGTTCTTCGGGCGCGCGCCGACCTGGCGGAAGCGCGGCTCGACCTCGTTGAGGAAGTCGAAGACGTCGTCCCAGAGCAGCGCCATCTTCTTGGAGTAGTCGAGCAGGTCGAACAGCCGCACCTGGTAGTCGTTGAAGACCTTCATCGAGATCGTCGTGCTGATCCCTCCGGGCACGATCGTCTGCGGGTGGGGGTACTTGCCCCAGACCAGCACCGTCATCTCCCGCGCCTTGCGCGTCATCTCCAGCGCCTCGAGGTAGAGCGACCCGGTCAGCGGGTTCAGCGCGGTCATGATCTCGCCGATAGTCCTGAACCCGTGGACACCGGCGTTCGGGGCCGGCGCGGTCTGGGCGCGCTCCCAGATCTCCGGGTTCGTCGCGCGGATCACGGCCTCGGAGTAGTCCGGGCCGGCCAGCAGGAAGAGATGCAACGGGTGGTCGTAGAGGAATTCGGCTGTCTGCCCCAGGTTGCGCACGATGATCCCCATCGGGGGTGGCGGCGCGCCGAAGGCCATCTCGATCGCCTCAGCCGAGCAGTTCGAGTGGACGCCCCCGCAGACGCCGCAGGCACGGCTGCTGATGAAGATCGCGTCGCGCGGATCGCGCCCCTTCAGGATCACCTCGTAGCCGCGGAACAGCGTTGCCATCGAGTGCGCGTCGAGGACCTGGCGGTTCTCCAGATCGACCACCGCGTGGAAAGCCAGCGCCCCCGCGACGCGGGTCACCGGGTCGATGCTTACCTCGTGGATGTGGCCGTTGCGGCGCAGAAGCTCCTCGATCCGCTCCTGCTGGGTCGCCACGGCCGTCGTCGAGGTGTAGGCGTAGGGGTCGCGGACATCGCCCCGCAGGCGGGCCTTGCCGGACTCGTCGAACTCGATCGGCAGGTTCTTGAAGCACATGAGGAGCCTCCTCGATCTCAGGCCGATCTCCCGGTCGTCAGTCGCGCGAGCTGCTCATCGAGTCGCCGTAACTCGCCGGCCAGTGCCGCGCCGGATGCCACTATGGACTCCAGGCCCCGCTGCAGCGGTGGAAGCTGGGCTTCCAGCAGGGAGGTCTGTCGCTCGATCGCCGCGACGCCCCAGACGATCTTCGAGGCGGTTCCGTGGATGCGCTCGAGCGCTTGTCGTATGCGGCTCAGCGCGTAGGCCAGCACGACGAGGAAGAGCAGGAAGAGCACGCTCGAGAGCACGGTGAGCAGCAGGATCATCAGTCATCTCCTCGACTCACGAGTCCCACAGCGCGAAGCTTGGCGCCGAGCGACGCGGCGAGGCGCTCGATCTCCGCCACGGCTACCCCGAGCTGGTCGGCAGCCGAGACGGTGGCAGGCATCGCGGTGAGCGCTCGAGCGTTGCGACCGATCCCTTCGATCGAGACCAGTGCCTCACGGGCCAGATGGTCGATCGCCCGCAGGTGCGCGATGACCCGAAGCACCAGGAGCACAGCGATGACCGTGGCGATCAGCGCCACCAGCAGCGTCACGATCCAGACGATCAGCGCGATGACGACCATAGGCTGTCTCTCCTCAGGCGACCTGCGAGCGCTCGCTCTCATCAGACGCGCTGACCGGGACAGCCCCGAGATGCTCAGCCGTCCGATCCAGCGCCTGGGCTACTGTCGCCAGGTCCTGGTGAACTCGCCCGAGCTGGCCGTTCAGGTCGGCCGTCGCTGACTCGACAGCTCGCATGAGCGAGGCGATGCGCGCGAAGGTGCCGCCGATCCTGCGCAGGTAGAAGAGAATGGTGAGCAGCGCCACGGCCAGGACCAGCACCAGGACGACGGCGTAGACGGCGGTGATAACGGCAAGGACCCGGATGAGCGTGTCCATTGTCTCTCCTAGCCTCGCTGTGCCCGCTCGAGCCGCTCGTTGAGCCCGCCGGCGGCCTCAGCGATCGTGTCGAGCCGAGTCAGGATCTCGGTTGCGACCTGGTTGGTCTGGGCCAGCAGCGGGATGCTCGTCGTGTTCGCTGCAATCTCCTTGCCTGCCTGCCAGATATCGGCAGCGTGCCGGTCGATCCGCTCGGCTGCTCGCCAGATGGCGATGAGCAGGATCGCGACGACCAGCACCACCACCAGGGCGATCGCCAGGACCAGCCACCAGAAGGCTGTCACGGTCATCTCCGGCATCGCGAGCCCCTCTCGAGCTACCAGTCGCCCTACTCAGGCTTCGCTGACGAGCCACGCCAGCGCAGCCGGTTGTAGAAGAACTCCACGGTTCGCTCGATGATCGGCACGTCATACTCAGCGCCCCAGCCGCTCGGGATCGCCCGCTGGCGGTCCCAGCGCGTCTCCCGGTTCCGGTCACGCTGGGTAATGCGGCGCAGCGGGCGGATGAACGAGCCATTGAGCCGCGAGATGGTGCCTGAAATCGTCGAGCCCGGTGGAGCCTTATAGAAGGGGGAGAACTTATCGGGGAAGCCGGGCATCGTGCAGCCGATGCAGGGCCCCCCGACGTTCATGCAGCCACCCAAGCCGTTGAGGGCTCCGCGTGCCGTGATGTTGCAGTTGACGACCGGCCCCCAGCAGCCGATCTCGACCAGGCACTCCCGGTCGCCGTAGTGCTCGGCGAAGACGCCCTCCTCGTAGTAGCCGGCCCGGGTGCACTGCCGGTGCACGGTCTCGCCGAAGAGCCAGGCCGGGCGGCCCAGCTCGTCGAACTCCGGCACCGGGCCGAGCCCTTGCAGGAAGAGGAGCACCGCGGCCACGGTCTCGGTGAAGTTATCGCCCACCGGCGCGCAACCGGGGATGTTCACCACCGGCAGACCGAGCGCGCTGCGATAGTCGCGGCCCAGGAAGTCCATCACGCTCATCGCCCCGGTGGCGTTGTGGTACGCGGCGGGGATGCCACCCCAGGTCGCGCAGGTACCGATCGCGATGACCGCTGCTGCCCCTGGCGCTAACCGCTTCAGCCAGACCGAGGACGGCACCTGCTTGAACTGGCCGGTCCGCTCGTCGAACTCCTCGCCGACGGCTGACCAGTAGCCGTCGCCGGCCCGCGTCTCGTCCGGCACCGAGCCCTCGTAGACGATCACGTAGGGGGCGCCGAGCGTGCCCTCGAGCGCCCGCTGCATCGGCTCGACGAAGGGGTCGCCGGACTCCACGTTCACCGCCGAGTGGTGCAGCAAGATCTGGGGCAGGCCGGGCAGCGACCCCATGAGGAGATCCTCGACCCGCGGCGCCACCGCGCCCAGCACCGAGATGGTGCAGCCGTCGCAGCTCATCCCGGCGAGCCAGAAGACGTGGACGTGGGTGTACGGGCCGAGCAGGCTGTCGCGTCCCAGTTGTTCCCGGGCGAGGTGCTGGATCTCCTCGGTCGTCGCCCCGGCGACGTTGCCGACCATGCCGAGCTTCGGGCGCACCTCAGGTTTCACTTCGACGACCATGGTGGGTCTCCTTCTCCAGCAAGGCCCTGCCGTTCTCCAGGATGCGGTCGGTGAGCTCTGCGATCGCCAGCACCGCCGGCGCGGTCGGCATGTAGTCGATCAGCGCGCGGCCGAGCCGGTCGGCTTCCTGAACCGCCTCGTCGAAGGGGATCGATCCGATCACGCTCACGCCGAGACGAGCGCAATAGTCGCGGATAGCGGCTTCGTCCTCTGTGGATCGCACCTTGTTGGCTACGACGAAGATGTTCGGGATACCGAGTTCGCGGGCCAGGGGCACGATCCGGCCGAGCGTCTCGAGTGCCCGGAAGTATGGCTCGACCACGACGAGCAGCATATCGACGTGACGCACGGTCCCCCGGCTCAGGTGCTCGATCGATGCCTCCATATCGAGGATGGTGACGTCCTCGGGCCGGAGCGTGCCGAGCTCGGCCACCACGCCGCGCACGGCGGCGTGCTGCCCGCACAGTCAGCCACGCCCGGCGCCGAGCAGGCCGGTCATCGCTAGGACGCGCACGCCGTCGGGGCCGGTCACGCCGTAGCGCTCGATGATCTCCTCGAAGGGGCGGATCAGATGGAGCGAGGCGTGGCCATCGCCGTCGACCCGCTCCTCCAGGATCTCCTCGCGCGGCACCCGCCGGAGCTGCTCGATCTGTTCGGTCGACAGCCCGAGCGCCCGTGCGAGGTTGGGATTCGGGTCGTCGTCCAGGGCATTGACCGAGTGCCCGCGCTGCGCGGCCAGCCGAGCCATGGTCGCGGCGAGCGTCGTCTTCCCGGCTCCGCCTTTGCCCGCGACGGCAATCCGCATGGTCCCTCCTTCAATGGACCGATCGCTCGGCTGCGGCACGGCATTGGAGGGCTCGGGCCAAATCGATGCGTTGCGGTACCGCCGGAGAAGCCTAGAGCATCGAGACGATCGGCTGGAGTACGCCACGCATCGCGTTATCCCTCGCTTGGCTCTATG
>BEIC01000126.1 GCA_002898875.1 bacterium HR26 | reverse complement strand
GAATGGGTCTTCAGATAGACGGCCACACCCCACCAGTACAGCGCCTCCGGAGCGAACGGCCCATCGGCGTCGCGCTCGTAGGCCCGGCGCAGCAGCGCGATGGCCTCGTCCGTCTTCGACCACCGCATCGCGACATGCGCTTCGCCGATGTCGAGCAGCGTCAGGAACAGATCCGGTGGGAGGAAGTTGACGCTCTCGTAATGCACCGTGCCACGGCGATCGGCGACGAGGATCGTCGGCGTCCAGAGCACGTTAAGCGGCCGCAGCACCTCGCGCGGATCGGCAAAGAGATCGAGCTGCAGCGGGACGAAGCGGCTCCGTACCGCTTCGATAACGCGGGCGTCTGGATACGTCACGGCATCCAGCTTGTCACAGCCGCGTCAATCGGGCTTGCGCACGTCGATCAGCACCGGCTTCCGCTCGCGCAGCGAGCGTTCGAGCGCCCTGCCGAAGTCTCGCTCCCAGATGATCGCCTGCACATCGCGCACCACACACCATCCTCTCCACATGCTCTGTGGTGGTTCGAGAATACAGCACCAGAGGATACCTGGGCAGCTCTGCCTGAGCCGGCTCGGCCTGGCCGCAGGCCCCCGCCGACAGGTGTTCCTCGTGTCACCGGCTGCGGCTGCGTGTTACGATGCAGCGTGAATACATCGCGAATGAACGGCGACCCGGCGGGGCCGGTCGATGCGTGGAGGAGGTGCGTGATGGTATACCGGAGCGACGTAGTCGGGAGCCTGCTCCGGCCAGAGTACCTGAAGGAGGCGCGTCAGCGGTTCGACGCCGGCCAGTTGAGCCCGGCTGAGTTCAAGCGCATCGAGGACCGCGCAGTCGATGAGGCGATCCGGCTCCAGGAGGAGGCGGGGCTCGATGTCGTGACCGACGGCGAGCAGCGCCGCCTCACGTTCTTCGGCCATCTCCTGGAGGCGTTCGAGGGGTTCGATCGCTCGGGCGGCGTGCCCGTGACCTTCCGTGATGAGGAAGGTCGCGAGATGACCTTCCGCCGCCCGGCCGTGGTCAACAAGCTCCGCTGGCGACGGAACATGTGTGCCGAGGAGTTCACCTACCTGCGGGCTCGCACGACCCGCCCCGGGAAGGTAACGATGCCCAGCACCGAGCAGGCCGCCGCCTACTGGGACCCCGAGCGCTCGTCCGGCGCCTACCCATCGCTCGAGCGCTATCTCGCCGACCTCGTCGATCTCATGCGGCTGGAGATCGAGGAGCTGCATCGCCTCGGCTGCACCTATGTCCAGTTCGATGCCCCACAGTACGCCGCGCTGCTCGATCCGCAGATCCGCGAGTCCTATCGCCAGCGCGGCCTCGACCCGGACCGGATGGTCGACCTCGCGATCGAGCTGGACAACGCGGTCATCGACGGCTTCGATCGCCGCGGGATGATCTTCGGCCTGCACATCTGTCGCGGCAACAACGAGAGCATGTTCTACGCCAGCGGCGGCTACGAGCCGATTGCGGAGAAGGTCTTCCGCAAGGCGCGTTTCCACCGCTTCCTGCTGGAGTACGACGATGAGCGGTCAGGCGGCTTCGAGCCGCTGCGTCACATCCCGGACGATCGCGTGGTGGTCCTCGGCCTGGTCTCGACCAAGCGGATGCGCCTTGAGACGGAGGAGGAGCTGGTACGGCGCATCCATGAGGCTACGCGGTACGTGCCGCTGGGGCGGCTGGCGATCAGCCCGCAGTGCGGGTTTGCCTCCACCTGGCCCGGCAACCGGGTAACCCCGGAAGTGCAACGCCAGAAGCTAGAGCTGGTCGCGCGGGTGGCTCGCACGGTGTGGGGCTAGCGGCCCGAGCACGGCAGCGGCTGCCTTGCACAGCTCTGACTTCGCTGAGCGGCTGAGGATCGATCCGTGTTCGAGGGCGGGTTGCGTACCTGCCACGGGGAGATGAACCGCCGGGGCTGCGTAAGGCTTCGCTCGGTTCGCTAGTCGGCTCGCAGGGACGAACGATCTTTCGCTCGTATCGCTGTGCGGGCTTGCAGCCCTGCACAGTAGGGCTGCATCGCAGCTTGCCAGAGCCTCGTCACTTGCGGCGAGGGGGAGAAGAAGGCGGGGTACAGGGGCTGCAATGGATGATCGCCCCTCATCCCGGGCTGAGGTTGGCTGATGGTTCCATTCGAGCGGTTCCCTGCTGTTCTCTCCTGCGCCCCACAGCGTGCGCAAGCCTGCACGCTGCGCTAGAGTTGTGGGCCGGCGTCTCACGGGCGAGCCGTGGGAGGGGGAGAGATGGGATCTGCGGAGCGGCAGGGAAGATCGCTCGCCGGTCACCGGTGTGAGCACCAGCGGGCACGCGGGCGGTACGCCCTGCCCCAGGCCATTCGCCCCCTTTTGTTCACCGCGCGTCCCCGGCAGCTCGCGACGCTCATCGCCGGGCTCTTCCTCTTCGCGCTCGGGGTCGTGCTCGGCCTCCAGAGCGGGCTGGGGGCGATATCCTGGACCGTCTTCCACGAGGGGCTGGCGCGGCATACGCCGCTGACTATCGGCCAGGCGACGATCGTCACCAGCGTGGTGATGGTAGGCGCGAGCTGGGTCGCCGGCACGCCACCCGGGCTGGGGACGCTGCTCAACATGCTGCTCGTGGGCCTCTTCATGGACCTGATCCTCTGGTCAGGCTTGATCGATCGGCCGGAGAACTGGCCAGGGGAGTGGGCGCTCCTGGTGAGCTCGATCGCGGTGCTCGGCGTAGCCACCGGCATGTACATCAGCGCCGGCTTAGGAGCCGGTCCCCGCGATAGCTTCAACCTGGCGCTCAGCCGCCGTACCGGCTGGCCGATCGGCCTCACGCGCTGGCTGCTCGAGACGACGGTGCTCGGGATCGGCATCCTGCTCGGTGGAAGCTTCGGCGTCGGGACGATCCTCGCCGCGCTCCTGATCGGCCCAGCGGTGGGCCTGGGGTTCCGGCTGTTCCGGCTCGAGCCCGGTGGTGAATCGACAGGCGAACGCCAGATCGGCCATACTGAGAGCAGCGAGTGGACGCGAGCCGATAGCAGCGGCGCGGAGGAGAGGGCATGAGCGAGTCGACAGCGAACGCGGGTGCTGTGCAGGAAATCCGGAGGCTGCGCGACCGGATGCTGCCGATGCTGCGGGAGCTGGCCAGGCAGTTCCAGGGCAGGCTTGCGCCTGGCTACCCGGTGATCGTCGACGACGTGGAGAACGGGGGCTACTTCGGCCTGGCACTGGCGCCCGAGTACGGCCTGTACGTCCTGGCCGAGGGCGAGCGGCTGGTGGTGCAGCTCCAGACGGTCTTCTGGAGGACCGATGTCCACTCGAGCGCCGGCCGGGAGCGCTTCGGCGCGACGCCGCGAGTGTCGATGTTCCCGATCTCGGCCAGCATGAGCGACGCGCAGATCAGGGATCTCCTGGCCAGAGTGCTGGCCGACTGGCACAAGCAGCCGCTGCTGATCCACCAGAGCGATAGCTAGCTTGGAACGGCTGGCCGGTTCCATGTTTCACGTGAAACACTCCAGCCCTGCGCATCGGCAACCCGTTCACCCCGCCACCCAGCGGTCAATCGCCCGCTCGTACGACAGGATCTCCTCCTGCCGGAAGAAGAGCCCGATCTCGTAGGCCGCACTCTCCGGACTATCGGACCCGTGAATCAAGTTCTGCCCGATCGTCAGCCCCAGGTCGCCGCGGATCGATCCCGCCTCCGACTTGGCCGGGTCAGTCTCCCCCATCGTCTTTCGCGTTACCGCGATCGCGTTCGGCCCCTCGACCACCCCCACTACGACCGGGCATGAGGTGATGAAGTTCACCAGATCCTCGAAGAACGGTTTCCCCCGGTGCACCGCGTAGTGCGCCTCTGCCAGTTCCCGACTCATCTGCATCATCTTGAGCGCCACCAGCTTCAACCCCCGCCGCTCCAGCCGCGCCAGCACCTCGCCGATCAGCCCTCGCTGCACGGCATCCGGCTTGACAATGATCAGCGTCCGCTCAAGCCCCATCCGCTCCACCTCCGTCAGACACAGCAACGCCGGCCCACAGCCGGCGCCTCAGCCTATCACATCCCTTCCGAATTCTCTACCTCTCAGCCGGCCGAACCCACGTCTCCATCTCCGCCACCAGCGGCTCGAGCATCATCGCCACCTCATGGCTGTCGGTCTCATCCTCCACCAGCGCAGCTACTACTAGCATCTCTCCCGTAGCGACACATATCGTCCCACCAGCCACCGCCAGCACTCCAGACGATTCCCCTGAACTACGCAGCGACCGTGCCAGCAGCGATGCCACCGCTCCCACCGCGTCAGCGTCCTCGTCCACCATCGCCACCGAGCCCATCACTAGGCCATCCAGCGTTGCGACGACCGCACCCACGACCCCCGGCTGGGCAACGATGCTTCCCAGCAGATCCTCCAGCGGTGGGCTCACCTCTCCACCCCCGTGCCAGCGGTGCACATGCGATCACTTTCGTCGCAACGACCGCTCATAGTGCCGCGCCGCCAGCGCCTGAGTACCCCGGCGACGATAGATCGCGCCCAGTATCCGATCCGCCTCCGCCGCACCCGGTCCCCCACCATCCGCGATCGGCGTCAGCACTGCGATCAACGCATCATCGAACTCTCGCCCGGCGCGGTACAGCGCACGATAGCAGGCCATCGCCTCCTCGACCCGCCCGGCCTCCAGCAGGCGGCGCGCCTCGGCCAGGCGATCCCCAGGCTCGCTCTCAGCTCCGGTGACCACCTCAGGTTCGCCTTCGCTCGGATGCTGACCAAGCCGCCCCGTTGCTACCAGCTCTTCCTTCGCCGCACGTGATCGCTCGAAGAGTTCCGGCCCGACTCCCAGCCGCTCCGCCGCGGCCGCCAGCGCCTCCCGCTCGTCCACCTGTTCTGACAGCACAGGCTCCCCAGGCCTGAGAGTCGCCTCCTCGGCCTGGCCCGCTCCCGAAGCGGTCGCCATCTCGCCCAGCTCCTCGAACGCCTGTGGCGCCAGCTCCTCCCCGTACCACTCCTCGCCGAACGCCGGCGACTCGGCCTGCCCCGCCTCCGGTGCCCGCTCGGTGTCGATCACCGCGTGCTCGAGCCACGAGCCCGTCTCCTCGAACGTGCCCAATCCGGCAGGTATCTCCCCCGCCGGGCTCACTGCCTCCTCCGCACCGGCGCCCTCGACCTCCACATCTTCCCGCTCGCCGGCTTGCTCACGCCCGGCTCCTGTCTCCACCACCGCCTCGCCCGATGCGAACACCTCCGGTGTGAACGGCTCGACCCCCTCGAGCTCGTACGATTCGAGCAAGCCTGTCCATCCGGGCTCCAGTTCCCCACGCGGCCGCGCGGCCTCGATCTCCTCATCGCTAGGAAGCTGCAGTAGCACCTCCTCAGGCACTGCGGCCGGCGCCTCGGCAGAACCCTCCTCCGGCGAGAACGGTTCCAAGCCCTCTCCCTCCAGCGATCGGAGGAGACTCGTGTAGCCCGCTGTCGCTGCTTCGCCGGGGCGTGCCGCCTCCAGCTCCTCGTCCGACGGCAGCTCCAGCAGTACTTCCTCACGCATAACCTCCGCGGCCCCTGCCTCGGGCGCTCTGCCCCTCGCCGCCTCCTCCGCCGCCGCAGCCTCCCCGGCCAGCACTGCCTCCTCTACCTGCGGGATCCCAGCAGGCAGCAGAGAGGCGCGCAGCTCCTCCTGCCCGGCCAGCACCAGCGTGGCCGCCCGTCGCCCGTCCAGGTCGATCCGGTGTGCCCGCTCGCGCAGCGCCGCCGCCTCGCCGGTCTCCCCTCGTTCCTGCTCGATCTGCGCGAGGACGAGCAGCGGCACAACCGCGTCCGGCAGCACCTGTAACACTGACTGGCAGACCTGTGCCGCAGCCTCCAGGTCACCCCGTCGCCAGAGCGCCACCGCCAGCCGCTGCTGCACGTCCGGCCGCGTGGCCGTCTCGTTCAGTACCGCGCGGCATTCGTTGGCCGCCCGCGTCCAGCGCCCGCCACGGCAGTGCTGGGCCGCCAGTGCCGCGCCGGTCAGGAAGAGCTGTCCCTCGCCGTAGCACGCCTCCGCTAAACCAGCGACTCGCTCCCGTAGCTCCCGATCCCAGGGTGAGCACTCCCAGGCGGCCTGGCAGAACGCCAGCGCCGTCTCCAGCTCTCCTCGCTGCTCCGCGATCTGGCTGAGGCCCAGCGCCGCCTCCCGATCCTCCGGGTCGAGCTGACGGACCGTTTGGAGTGCCTTCTCGGCCAGCTCAGTCTCTCCTGCGTAGAGCGCCGCCTGGCCTAGCAACCGGTGCGCGGTCAGGTACTTCGGAAACTCCCGGAGCAGCGCCTGGCACAACCGCATCGCCTCGCGGTAGCGGCCATCGTAGAGCGCCGCCTGTGCCCGCTCGATCACCGTTGTCACCGGGAGGGTACTCATCGCTCACCCTCCATCTCACCCGCTGAACGTCCTCGACGCCAGCTTCACCGTAGTCGCCGTTGGAACTGCCCCCGACGCCAGTATACCGAACCTACGCCGCCTCAGCCCTAGCCGAATCCTCCTAACTGCCCCGGCCGCGTCACACCGAATGCTATAGTTCTTGCCCGGGGCGCAGCCCTGCCCCAGCGTGCGTCAGCCCGGGAGACAGTGATGGAGCGCTCTGATCCCCTCGGCGTGCTCGAAAGCACGCGCTTCGTCCTCCAGCAGGCACAGTTCGTCCATCTCAGCCCGGAGGGGCTCGACCGCGTCGCCCAGGCGCTCCTAGCCCGGCCGGCCGGCAGCCCGAGCTGGGACCACCCGCTCCACTGGCGCGGCGAGCGCGAGCAGACGGCCAACTACGTTCTCGTGCTCGACACCCTCAACTTCTCCTTCTGGCCCGAGCCTCGCTGGCGCGTCGACTACCGGGGCCAAGCGTACGACGGCTACTGGGCACTGGCTGCGGCGCTCCGCCGCGCTCTCGAGCAGGGCGAGCCGCTCTGGGACGCTGCCTACCTGGCCAGCATCACGGCCGACCGCCTCACCCGCCTGCTGGCCGGTGAGGGCACCGTCCCGCTGATCGAGCAGCGCGCCGCCAACCTGCGTCAGATCGGCCAAGTCCTGCTCGGCCGCTTCAACGGACAGTTCAGCCAGGCCATCGAGCAGGCAGGACACAGCGCGGCAGCGCTGGTGCGGCTGGTCGTCCGGCACTTCCCCTCCTTCAACGACGCCGTTAGCTACCGTGGCCAGGAGGTTCGTTTCTACAAGCGTGCCCAGCTCCTGACCACCGACCTCGCCGGCGCATTCCATGCGCGCGATCTCGGCGAGTTCCACGACCTCGACCAGCTTACCGCCTTCGCCGACTACAAGCTCCCACAAGTGCTGCGCTACCACGGCGCACTCGTTTACTCCCCCGACCTGGCAGCCCGGATCGACCGGCGAGAGGAGCTCCCGGCCGGCAGCCCGGAAGAGATCGAGATCCGAGCAGCTACCGTGTGGGCTGTCGAGGAGCTCGGTCACCGGCTCGCGGCCGCCGGCCGGCCGATGCCGGCGTGGCGGATCGACTGGGCGCTCTGGAATCTGGGCCAGGAGCTGCCGCCCGATGCCCCGCCGTATCACCGTACCCGGACGATCTTCTACTGATCGCGGGTGCCGGCAGCCCCGGCGCCGCGGTCGGCGAAGCGGCGCAGCGAGAGAAAGTCGATCGGGTGCCGCGTGTTCCCTTCGAGCGCGAGGTCAGCTAGGATCTCGCCAACCACGCTGGCGAACTTGAACCCGTGCCCCGAGAATCCACAGCCGATCACCACCTGCGGCCACTCCGGGTGCCGGTCGATCACGAAGTG
>BEIC01000125.1 GCA_002898875.1 bacterium HR26 | reverse complement strand
CACTGGAGAAGGTGCGGACGGAGAACCTGGTGCGCAAGGCGATCGAGGAGGGAATGAGCGCGACCGAGGCCTTTCGCACCTTCGGGGTGATGTGAGTGATCAGAACTCGGGAGGAGCCATGAGCGAGGAGCGACAGCCACTCGATCCGACCCGCAAGCTGCTGCGGGTCTTCGGGGTCACCGTGACCAACTACGAGGAGCGCACCGCGCGCCTGCTCGAGCGCGCAGCGGACCCGAACGCCTCGCTCGAGGAGCTGGCAGACGTCGTCGCGCAGGCGCTGCAGCTCACCGTCGATCTCGACCACCGGCTGCGCGACGTCACCGCGCACGTGCTGGAGCGCCAGATGGACACGCTGTCCCGCCTGCAGGCGATCATCACCGGGCGCCGAGCGAGCGGAGGCTGAACCGGAGCGCGCCTTGCCGCCCAAGCAAGGATCCCCGCGTGTCCACGCGTCGGCCGGAATTGACGACGTACCACCCGGCGTGTAGGCTTGATGCGGAACGTGCACGTGCCGGGTGCGACGAGCGAGAGAGCGACTGCGTGCGCGGATTCGTGGCGGACGACAGCAGAGATCAGCCGAATCGCCCGGAGCGAGCGCCTGCCCCTGCCGACCTGCCGAGTGGTCAGGTAGTAGGCCCGTAGCCGGGCGACCGTTGCCGCAATCAGGCACGCAGCGGGCGCCCGTCCTCAGGATACGAGGACGGTCTTTTGTCATTCAGCGGTCGTCGCGTCCGGCCCGCGCTGTGGGAGGGATTTCGATGAGCCAGATGGCGCGATCGGGAGAGCTGGCACCGACATATCAGCCCCGTGAGGTCGAGTCCCGCTGGTATGAGTGGTGGGAGTCGAAGGGCTATTTCACGCCCGAGATCGACCACACGAGGAAGCCCTTCGTCATTATCATGCCGCCGCCCAACGTCACGGGCGAGCTGCACATGGGCCACGCGCTGTTCGTCGCGGTGGAGGACTTGCTTATCCGCTGGCGGCGCATGCAGGGCTACCCCACGCTGTGGCTGCCGGGAGCCGATCATGCCGGCATCGCTGGGCAGTGGGTGGTCGAGCGCGAGCTGCTCGCTGAGGGGCTGACCCGGCATGATCTCGGGCGCGAGAAGTTCCTGGAGCGCGTGTGGGACTGGATGAACCGCTACCGCGGCCGCATCCGGGAGCAGCTCCGCATCCTGGGCGCGTCCTGCGACTGGACCCGCTTCCGCTTCACGATGGATCCGGGCCCCTCCCGCGCCGTCCGTACCGCCTTCAAACGGCTCTACGACAAGGGGCTGATCTATCGCGGTGAGCGATTGATCAACTGGTGCCCGCGCTGCATGACCGCGCTCTCCGATCTCGAGGTCGACCACGAGGAGATCGACTCGAAGCTCTGGTTCATCCGCTATCCGATCGAGGGTTCGGACCGCTTCATCGAGGTCGCGACGACCCGGCCGGAGACGATGCTCGGCGACACCGGGGTGGCGGTGCATCCCGACGACCAGCGCTACGCGAATCTCATCGGCAAGACGGCGATCTTGCCGATCCTCGGCCGCCGCCTCGCGATCGTCGCCGATGAGGCGGTAGATCCGGAGTTCGGCACCGGGGCGGTCAAGGTCACCCCGGCTCACGACTTCAACGACTTCGAGATCGCCCAGCGCCACGGGTTGCCGCCGATCAACATCTTGAATCTGGATGGGACGCTCAACGAGAACGCCGGCCCTTACGCCGGCCTGCCCAACACCGAGGCGCGATGGAGAATCGTCGAGCAGCTCGACCGCGAGGGCTACCTGGCGCGCGTCGAGGACTACCGGCACTCGGTCGGCCGCTGCCAGCGCTGCGGGACCATCGTCGAGCCGATGATCAGCAAACAGTGGTTCGTGAGGATGGAGCCGCTGGCCCGGCCGGCCATCGAAGTGGTCAAGAACGGCACCGTCCGTTTCCTGCCGGAGCGGTTCACTGGCGTCTACCTGCATTGGATGGAGAATGTCCGCGACTGGTGCATCTCGCGCCAGCTCTGGTGGGGCCACCGCATCCCGGTCTGGTACTGCGGCGACTGCGGCGAGCTGACGGTCACGGATGCGGAGACGCTGGAGCGGTGCGAGCACTGCGGGAGCACGAAGATCGAACAGGATCCCGATGTGCTCGATACCTGGTTCAGCTCCGGGCTCTGGCCCTTCAGCACGCTCGGCTGGCCGGACGACACCGAAGATCTCCGGTACTTCTACCCGAGCTCGGTGATGGAGACCGGCTATGACATCCTCTTCTTCTGGGTCGCTCGGATGGTCTTCCTCGGGCTCGAGTTCATGGGTGAGGTGCCCTTCTACACCGTCTACCTGCACGGCACCGTCCGTGACGAGGCCGGGCAGCGCATGAGCAAGACGAAGGGTAACGTGATCGACCCGACCGACGTGACCGAGCAGTACGGCAGCGATGCCCTGCGCTTCACGCTGCTCACCCTCGCCGGGCCGGGCACCGACATGAAGCTGAGCCTGCCGCGGGTGGAGTCGAACCGGAACTTCGCCAACAAGATCTGGAACGCGACCCGCTTCACCCTGCGCGCGCTCGGCAGTGGGCCGGTCGCGACTGCATCCGATGGCGCGCCGCTGCCGCCCGACCGGGGGAGCATGAGCCTGGCCGACCGCTGGATTCTGAGCCGGTTGCAGCGCGTGACCGGCGAGGTGACCGATCTCATGGAGCGCTACCAGTTCCACGAGGCCGGCCGCCAGCTCTACGAGTTCCTCTGGTCGGAGTTCTGCGACTGGTACATCGAGGCGAGCAAGGTGGCCCTCGCCGAGGACGGCGCCCGCGCGCAGGCCGCTCGCCAGACGCTGGCGACCGTCCTGGAGCAGGCGCTTCGGCTGCTGCATCCGTTCATGCCCTTCGTGACCGAGGAGCTGTGGCAGCGGTTGCCGCATGCCGGCGACAGTGTGATGATCGCCCCCTGGCCGGCTGTCGATCCGTCCTGGATCGACGAGGAGGCGGAGCGCGAGTTCGGCTTCCTGATGGAAGCCATCCGGGCTATCCGCAACGCCCGGGCCGAGGTCGGCGTCGAGCCGGCGCGCTGGATCCAGGCCACGATCTACCCGGGCTCGCACCGCGCGACGCTGGAGCAGAGCGAGCCGGTCTTCCGCTTCCTAGCCCGGGTGGCCGAAGGTGGCGTGCACTACCTGGACGAGCTGCTGGAAGCGCCGGAGCAGGTAGTCACTCTGGTGGTCGACGACGCGGTGATCTACCTGCCGCTGCGCGGCATGATCGACCTGGAGGCCGAGCGCGAGCGGCTCCGTAGAGAGATCGAGGAGGTGCTGGCCGAGGTCGATCGAGCCCGCCAGCTCCTGGCGAACGAGCAGTTTGTCACCCGTGCTCCCACCCACGTGGTGGATAGGCAGCGTGCCCGCCTCGCCGAGGCCGAGGAGCGGCTGGGCTTGTTGCGGGCGCGCCTGGCCGAACTGGAGTGAGTTGAGGCGAGAGCTATGGCCTCGGTAGCCGGAGCGTGGGGCCAGGCGAGCCACGGAGCTGTCGCTGCGAGCGAGCCCGTTATCTCGCCAGCGCTCGCCCTGGCGCTGGAGTGGTATGCGCGGCCGGCCGAGCAGGTTGCTATCGACCTGCTCGGCTGCCTCCTGGTGACCGTGATTGGGGGGAGCGTCACCGCTGGTTGGATCGTCGAGGCCGAGGCCTACGGAGGCCCTGAGGATCCGGCTTCGCATGCCTCCTTCCGCCGCAATGGCCTCGTGCAGGCGATGTGGGGCCCACCCGGGCACGCATACATCTACCGGGCCTATGGGGTCTTCCCCTGCTTCAACGTGGTCACCGGCCCGACCGGGGAGGCGAGCGCTGTGCTGGTCCGCGCCATCGAGCCGGTTGTGGGGATAGCGGAGATGGCCCGGCGGCGCGGCGTGCCTGCCGGCCCGCGCATCGCCGCTGGACCGGGCAAGCTTGGCCGCGCACTGGGACTGAGCATCGAGCAGAACGGCCTGCCGCTGGATCGGCCGCCGGTCTGGATCCAACCCGGCCGGCCGGTCGAGCAGATCGCCTCCGGGCAGCGGGTCGGCGTGCGCCGCGGCGCCGATCGGCCCTGGCGCTTCGGCATTGTTGGCCACCCGGCTCTCTCGCGACCATTTCTCGGCGTCGCACGGCCGCACCCGGCACCGGTGACCAGGTGATCCTCGAGGGGTTCTGTCGGCGGGTGGCGCTCCGCCAGTTCCCGCTTCGCTAGGCCGGTCGGCTCAGCGCAGTCTCCTCTGGAGTCGGGCCAGACACGACACGGTTGGCGATGATCCGCAGCAAAGCGAACCCGACAGCCCCGGCGATCGCCGAGGCGATGATGATTCCCACCTTGGCGACATCGAGTCGGTCGGCATCGGGGAACGCGAGTCCGGCGATAAAGATCGACATCGTGAAGCCGATACCGGCCAACCAGCTCACGCCGTAGACGTGAAGGAGCCCGAGTCCTGGGGGAAGGTCACCGAGCCCCAGCTTGGTGACGAGCCAGGTAGCCAGGGTAATCCCGACCTGCTTGCCGGCGATGAGGCCAGCGACGATACCGAGCGCGATCCGGTCCCCCAGTGTGGACAGCAGGCTGCTCTCGATCGTGACGCCCGCGTTGGCCAGGGCGAAGATCGGCATGATCCCAAACGCGACCCAGGGGTTCAGCCCGTGCTCGATCCGCTCCAGCATCGACGCCCCGCCGTGCTCGCCGACGGTCGTGTGCCCGTGCCCGTCTCGATGGTTCGTGTTCGATGCACGGGCTGGAATCGTCATCGCGAGGAGGACGCCCGCCACCGTAGGGTGGACACCCGATTCGAGGAGGCTCGCCCACAGCGCGAGCCCGAGCGCCAGGTAGATGCCGACCCGGCGGACACCGAGCAGGTTGGCCGCGACCAGCGCTGCAAAGACCACCGCACCGGCGCAGAGGCTCGCCCACGAGAGGGCCCCGCTGTAGAAGATGGCGATCACCAGGACAGCGATCAGGTCGTCGACGATGGCCAGCGCGGCCAGGAATACCCGGAGCAGCGCAGCAGCTCGGCCGCCGACCAGTGAGAGAACCCCCAGGGCAAAGGCGATGTCGGTTGCCATCGGTACGCCCCAGCCGGGAGCGCCGGGAGTACCGGCGTTGAGCGCGGCATAGATGGCCGCGGGCGCCAGCGCGCCGCCGGCCGCGGCGGCGACAGGCAAGGCTGCGCGCCGCAGTGAGGCGAGCTCGCCGAGCAGCAGCTCCCGCTTGATCTCCAGGCCGACGAGGAAGAAGAAGCCGACCATCAGCGCGTCTTTCACCCAGCTCTGGATCGACTTGGCCAGCTCGAGGTCGCCGAGCCGGATGCTGAGCGTCGTTGCCCACAGGCGATGGTAGGCCTCGCTCCAGGGAGAATTGGCCCAGATTAAGGCCATCGCGGCACACACCAGGAGCACAACTCCTCCGGCTGCCTCGGTCCGAAAGAACTCGAGGAAGGGCAGGGAAAGGGTGGCGTTGCCACGCTGGCGTTGCGAGAAGGGCTTGTTGGCTACCGGCCCTGGCATCGTCACTCCTCTCTTACTGGCGGGCAACTGCAGGCGCTCTCTGGTCTCGCCCGTCCAGGGCAACTCTATGCGGCGCTGAGCGGTCCGCTTCAGCTCTACGCCGCATGTAATCAGCCCGTCCTGGCTTGGCAGGGCGGGCTCTGAACCCGACGGATCGACTGTTCTCCCGAGCCTACCAAATGGGCCTACCGGTGCCAAGCGTTCCCGCTCGCGTCGGCACACAGGGCTACAAGTTGATTCAAGGCGGGCACTGCTATACTCCCCGGCAGGGAGGCACAGCGCCGATGCCGATTCAGGTTCTCGATGAGGCGACGATCGCCAAGATCGCGGCCGGCGAGGTCATCGAGCGGCCGGCCTCGGTCGTCAAGGAGCTCGTCGAGAATGCGCTCGATGCCGGCGCCCGCTCAGTCGTGGTCGAGATCGTGGCCGGCGGGCGCGAGTGCATCCGGGTGCGCGACGACGGTACGGGCATGTCCGCCGCCGACCTGCGGCTGGCGATCGAGCGACACGCCACGTCGAAGCTCCGTCGGTTCGAGGACCTGGCCAGCCTGCGCACGTTCGGCTTCCGCGGTGAGGCGCTGGCCAGCATCGCGGCCGTGAGCGACCTCGAGATCGTCACCCGTCCTGCTGACGCGACGCACGGGCACCGGCTGCGCTCTACCTTCGGCCGGCGCACGACCGTCGAGCCGGTCGCCGCGGCGCCGGGGACGGTCGTCAGCGTGCGCGACCTCTTCGCCAACGTGCCGGCCCGGCGGAGCTTCCTGCGGCAGGAGGGCACCGAGACGGCGTACATCCAGCGCGTGGTGAGTGCGTGTGCCCTGGCTCATCCCGAGGTGCGCTTCGAGCTGGTGGTCGACGGGCGGACGGCCCTCGTCACCGACGGGAGCGGTAGCCTGGAGAACGCCCTGGTCGGGATCTTCGGGGCCGAGGTGGCCGCACAGATGGTCCCGATCGCGTCGCCCGACGAGTTCCCGACCCAGGCCGAGCCGTTGCCGCTCCAGGTGCGCGGCTACGTTGGCCTGCCGACCCTGACGCGCAGTAACCGCCAGGGCATGCTCTTCTTCGTCAACCGGCGCTGGATCGAAAGCCGGCCCCTCGGGGTGGCTGTGGAGCAGGCGTACCACTCGCTGATCATGGTTGGGCGCTACCCGGTAGCGGTGGTCCACCTCGAGCTTCCGCCGGACCGCGTGGATGTCAACGTCCATCCCACCAAACGGGAGGTCCGCTTCTCCGATGAGCGTGCAGTCTTCAGCGCGCTGCAGGCGGCGGTCCGGCGGACGCTGGCGCGCTATACCCCGGCGCAGAGCGTGCCTTCCATCAGCTTCAGCCCGCTATCACCACCGGCGCTGCAGCGCCGGCTCGTGCTGGCAGATCCTAGCCGGGTTCCGCGGCCCGTAAAAGAAGCGGCTGCGCGCCCGGAGCCCCGCGAGGCACCGCTCAGTGGGGAGAGCGAGCGGGCATTGCCGGTCCTGCGGGTGCTGGGGCAATTGCACGGCACCTATATCATCGCCGAGGGACCGGATGGTCTGTACCTGATCGACCAGCACGCTGCCCACGAGCGCGTGCTGCTCGAGCAGCTCATGGTTCAGTACGAGCGGGCGTCGGTGGATGCCCAGGTGCTCCTGGAACCGCTGGTTGTCGAGCTGACACCGGCCCAGCTCGCCGTGCTCGAGGACTACCAGGAGGAGTTGCGGCAGCTCGGCTTCCAGGTCGAGCCGTTCGGGGGGAGCGCGGTTGCCATCCGAGCTGTGCCGGCGGTGATGCATCGCCGGTCGCCCAACACCACATTGCTCGCGATCCTCGACGAGCTGGCCGGCGGCGGTCGCGGCACGAGCCGGCTCGAGGCGCTGGCGATCAGCACCGCGTGCCACTCGGCGATTCGGGCGGGCCAGGAGCTAACGCTGGCCGAGATGCGCGAGCTAGTGCGACAGCTCGAGGAGTGCACCGCGCCGCGAGCCTGCGGCCACGGCCGGCCCACGATGCTGCATCTCAGCCAGCAGGAGCTGGAACGGCAGTTCGCCCGGCGCTAGCGCCGGGCGAAGTCATCGGAGACTGTCTCCTCGTGGGGCGGCTAGCTCCGCCCGTTGCGCTCTCGCGAGAGCGAGCCGAGCGTCGAGGTGTCGGAGCCGGGCTCGGTCTCCTCGTCCAACCGGATCCAGCCGTGGCGCAGCGCGTAGATCACTGCCTGCGTGCGGTCGTTAACCGCCAGCTTGCGCAGGATCGAAGTGATGTGGTTCTTCAC
>BEIC01000124.1 GCA_002898875.1 bacterium HR26 | reverse complement strand
TGGAGGCGCTCGAGCAGCACGACGTGGCGGTGATCTCGGACGCGGGGATGCCCGGCATCAGCGACCCCGGACTGGTGCTGGTACGGGAGGCGGCGGCGCGCGGCTTCAGGGTCGTCCCGGTGCCTGGCCCGTCGGCGGTCACCGCGGCGGTGGCCGTCTCAGGGCTGGTGGAGGACGGTTTCCTATTCCTGGGCTTCCTGCCACGTCGCGCGAGCGAGCGGCGCCGGCGACTGGAGTCGCTGGCCGGGCTACCGTTCCCGCTGGTGCTCTACGAGGCGCCGCACCGGCTCGTCGAGACGCTGCGCGACCTCGAGGCGACGCTGGGGGATCGGCCGCTGGCGGTCTGTCGCGAGCTGACCAAGCTGCACGAGGAGGTGGCGCGCCTGACGGTTAGCGAGGCACTCCGGCGTTACAAGGCCGAGACGCCGCGCGGGGAGTTTGTGCTGGTCGTCGGTGCGCCGGAGGAGGTGTCGCAGCCCCCGGGTGAGGCCGAGCTGCTGGCGCTCTTGGAGGAGCAGCTCGCGTCCGGGCAAACGGTGAGCGCGGCGGCCCGCGAAGTGGCCCGCGCGACTGGTGCCAGCCGCCAGGCGGTCTACCGGTTGGCGCTGCGCCTGCGCGAGCGGCGTGTGACCTGATCTTCTGGTGCCTCAGAGGGTAACGCCGGGTCATAGGGATAGCCCTGCAACGCTCGGCGGCCTGTCACTGCCCGCCCCAGCAGCATGCCCGTCGCGCCGATTGACAGGCTTTGTGCTTCCCACTAGAATGCGCTCGAACTCTCGAGCAAGCAGCTCGCGGTTGGGACTCCGCGCGGCGTGCTGGTTCATTGGGTTTTATCGGTGAGGAGGGGGCCATGCCGGTGAATCCCAACGACCTGTATGACGAGAACTTCGCGCGCTGGCAGTACTTCTACCGGAAGGGGTTGATTAGCCGCCGAACGCTGATCCAGGCGGCACTCGTCTGGGCAGGGGCTGCCTCTCTCGGCACGGTCCTGGCGGGCTGTCGCCAGGAGCCGGCGGCGACACCGGCGCCAGCTCAGCCAGGCGCCGCCGCGTCGCCGACTCCGGCAACCGGCGCAGCCCCGGCCCCGACCGCAGCGCCGTCACCGGCGACTCAGGAGGGTGGCTTGATCCGACTCGCGTTCGACTCGGATCTGCCGACGATGGATCCGCACATGCATCTCCTACGCACCGGAATCATCACCTTCTATCACACGCACGACAACCTCGGCGTGCGTGACTTGCAGTCGCTACGCATCGTTCCCTGGCTGGCCGAGAGCTGGGAGATCATCGAGCCGACCAAGTGGGAGCTCAAGCTGCGCCAGGACGTGAAGTTCCACAACGGCGAGCCCTTTACAGCCGAGACGGTCAAGTGGAACTGGGAGCGGGTCATCAACCCCGAGCAGAAGAGCCCGCAGATCGGCAACCATGCGGCGATTGCCGGAGTCGAGGTGATCGACGAGTACACGGTTCACGTGATCACCAAAGCGCCGTACCCGATCTTCACCGAGCGGTTGCAGAACTTCCAGATGATCCCGCACAAGCTTGCCCAGGAGAAGGGCGACGCGTACCTGGCGGAGAACGCAATCGGCAGCGGGCCGTACCGCTTCGTCGAGTGGAAGCGGGGCCAGGAGATCGTGCTGACGAGGAACGACGACTACTGGAACCCCGATGTCAAGCCGGCCTTCAAGGACTTCATCATCCGGATCATCCCAGGGGTGCCGACCCAGCTCGCCGAGCTGCTCGCGGGCAACGTCGAGATCATCCGCGTGGTGCCGTTCGACCAGATGAAGACGGTCGACGCTTCTGGCGTGGCGGTGACGAAGACGCAGCGCATCCTCCGCACGAGCTTCATCGGGTTGGACTGCAAGGGCCGCACCGGTCCCAATCCCTACCAGGACGTGCGGGTCCGCCATGCGGCCAACCACGCGGTCGACATCGAGGGGTACATCAAGACGCTCCAGCCCGGCGGTGATCGTGCTCCCGCCGCACTCAACCCGATGCACTTCGGCTTCGACCCCTCGATCGAGCCGCACGCGTACGATCCGGACAAGGCGCGCGCGCTGCTCAAAGAGGCCGGCTTCGAATCAGGCTTCGAGGCGCGCTGGCTGCGTGGTCCCTCGTCGATGCCCAACCAGGATCAGGTGGATCAGGCGATCCAGCGAGACCTTGAGGCGGTGGGCATCCGCGCCAAGTTCGAGACTGTGAGCGACACGAACGTCCACGTCTCGATGGTGACGGAAGGCAAAGCCGGCCCGATGTGGAACTGGAACTGGGGCTCGTACTCGGTCTTCGATGCCGACGGGCTCTACTGGGACATGTTCCATCCCAGCACCATCTACAACTACTGGGAAAATCAGGAGTTCGCCAAGCTGATCGAGGAAGCTCGCGGCACGCTGGACCAGGACCTGCGCAAGGAGCTGTACTCGAAGGCCCAGCGCATCGTTCGGGACGAGGCGCCGGTGATCTTCCAGTGGGGCTTCCACGCGGTCTGGGGGGTGAGCAACAAGGTCGACTGGACACCCGCGGTCGATGAGATCGACCGCATCTTCCTGGCGAAGCCGAAGGCCTGAGCGCTGGTCGCCGGTAACGGCCGGCCGGCTTGTGCGCGCGTGCAGGAAGATCTGAGGGGGCGGGCCGCCAGAGCGACCGGGCGACGCCGGCAAGTCCGGCGCACCGAACGCGGCTCGGGCGGGCCCGCCCGCTGACCCGGTGAGGAGGACTATGGCGCGCTATCTGGCGCACCAGCTCACTCAGATGGTCATCGCGATCTTCGGGATCTCGATCATCGTCTTCGTGATCACCCATGTCATCGGCGATCCCACCAGTGTCCTGCTGCCGCTCGATACCCCGCTGGAGCAGCGCGAGGAGTTCCGCCGGCAGATGGGCTTCGATCGGCCGATTCTGGTACAGTACGCCGATTTTCTCGGCCAGGCCATCCGTGGCGATTTCGGCAACTCGTTCCGTGTCGAGAAGTCGGCACTCTCGCTCGTCCTCGAGCGTATCCCGGCGACCCTGTTGCTGACTGCCAGCGCAACGATCCTGGCGATCCTGATCGCCATCCCGATGGGAATTCTCTCGGCCTATAAGCGGCACAGCATCATCGACAACATTGCCACAGTCTTCGTCGTTGCTGGCCAGGCGATGCCGATCTACTGGCTCGGACTGATGTTGATCATCCTGTTCGGCGTCCAGCTCAAGTGGTTGCCCCCCTCCGGATATGGCGAGTTCGGGATCGACCGGCTGAAACACTTGATCCTGCCGACGCTGGTGCTGGGCGTCTTTCTCGCGCCGGTGACCGAGCGGCTCGTGCGCTCTGGGATGCTCGATGCGCTGACGCAGGACTACGTGCGTACCGCCCGTGCCAAGGGGTTACGCGAATGGGTGGTGCTGACCCGGCATGCGCTTCGTAACGCTATCATCCCCGTCATCACCGTCCTCGGTCTCCAGTTCGGCCAACTGCTCGGTGGAGCGGTCATTACCGAGACCGTCTTCGCCTGGCCGGGCATCGGCCAGCTCACGGTCGACTCCATACGCAATGCGGACTTCCCGGTGACGCAGGCGGCGGTAATCACCATCGCGGTCATGATCAGTGTCGTGAACACGACCATCGACGTGATCGTCGGCATGATCGATCCACGGATACGGTTCTAGCAGGATTACCGGAGGAGCGATGGCGACGGCGGAGCCCCGAGGACAAGCGCTCACTCAGGCCACACTCGCGGAGATGCCGGTTCGGTTGGCCCGGCGCCGGACGCTGCGAGACTGGCTCCGGGCAGCGTGGAAGCTGCGGCTCTCGGTGCTCGGAGGGCTCGTCTTGCTCCTCCTCTTGCTCGTTGCGATCGCTGCGCCAGTGCTCACCCCATACACACCATCCGAGGGGCGGATCGTCGAGCGGCTGCAGCCGCCAGTCTTCCTCGGCGGCTCGTGGGAGCACCCGCTGGGCACCGACGGCGTAGGGCGCGACTACGCGACACGCCTGATGTACGGCGCGCGCGTGGCGCTGGCGGTGGGCGTGCTCTCGACGCTGGTGGCCACCGCAATCGGCGTCTGCCTCGGCATCCTGGCCGGGTACTACAGCGGAAAGATCGACTGGCTGATCTCTACGCTGGTCAACATCATGATGACGTTCCCGTTTATCCTGCTGGCACTGGCGGTCATTGCCGTGCTCGGCCCCAGCTTCCTAAACGTGGTACTGGTGCTCGGGATCGGCTCCTGGCCGATCTATGCCCGGGTCGTGCGCGTCGAGGTGAGCCGGATCAAGGCGCTCGAGTTCGTGGCGGCCGCCCGGGTGATCGGGTTGACCGACCTGCGCATCATCGGGCGGCATATCGTTCCGAACCTGGTGAACGCGATCATCGTCATCGGTACCGTGCAGATCGCGCGGCTGATCATCACCGAGGCATTCCTGAGCTACCTGGGCTTAGGCGTGCAGCCGCCGACTCCATCCTGGGGCTACATGCTCTTCGAATCGCAGGCGTTCATGTTCGACCCAGCCGAGTGGTGGCTGCCGATGCTCCCCGGCCTGGCGATCTTCGTCACCACCCTGGCGATCAATCTCGTCGGTGATGGCTTGCGCGACGTGCTCGATCCCTACCAGCGATCCTCGCTCTGAGCCTCGCCGAGCGGTATCCGCCCATCGGTCTGGATCATGCCGGCGGGCTTCGAGCTGGTGATACGATGCCCTCTCGCCCCCTTCGAGGCCGCTCTGAGGGGGCGGGCGAAGGCGCTACGGCTTGCCGCCGTCCTTGCCGTTGAGGTACCGGCATCGCGAGCACGACCAGCATGGCGGTCACCGGCGCCCAGTGCGGGCGAAGCGCGCCGGCCTTCATTCGTCCCCCTCTCTCGCCGGAGCAACCCTCACCCCCTATCCCCTCTCCCACCACGTGAGAGAGGGGTGGCGAAGACGGGGTGAGGGCGGTGTCGGCCGCACGCATCGGCTGGTATGATGACCGCGCATTCGAGACTGGCGAATCTGCGCAGTGGAGGAGAAGACGCCGGATGGAGAACGCTCGTGCCGTGCCGCTACCACTGGAGGGCTACCGCGTGCTCGAGTTCGGCCAGGCGGTGTCCAGCCCGCTCTGTGCCATGCTCCTGGGTGACCTGGGCGCGGACGTGATCAAGATCGAGCCGCCGGGCGGCGACCCGGCCCGTGGCTATGGCCCGCCCTTCGTCGCTGGCGAGAGCCCCTACTTCCTCTCGGTCAACCGCAACAAGCGGAGCACGGTGATCGACCTGAAGACGCCCGAGGGTGCGCGGATCGTCCGCCGGCTTGCCGAGCAGGCCGACATCATCGTGACCAACTTCCGGCCTGGCGTGATGGATCGGCTGGGGCTGGGCGAGGCCTCGCTGCGGGAGGCGAACCCCGGCCTCATCTTCTGCCAGGTGACCGGCTACGGCCCGACCGGCCCCTTCGCGGATCTTCCAGCGTACGATCAGGTGGCGCAGGGGATGTCGGGCCTGATGAGCGTCACCGGCACCCGGGAGAGTGGCCCGCTGCGCGTCGGCGTCGCCATCGGCGATATCCTGGCGGCGCTGTTCGCCACCTATGGCATCCTCGCCGCCGTGATCGAGCGGCAGCGCACCCGGCTCGGCCAGCGGGTCGACACCTCGCTGCTGGGGGCGATCATCGGCATCCTGACCTACCAGACCGGCCGCTACCTGGCCGGTGGCGGCGACCCGCAGCCGGAGGGGAACGATCACCCGGTCGCTGCTCCCTACGGCGCCTTCACGGCGCGGGATGGCATGCTCAACATCGCCATCGCCAGCGAGCAGATGTGGCGGCGGCTGGCCGAGGTCGTCGGACACCCGGAGTGGGTCTCCGATCCCCGCTTCGCCACCAACGCCGACCGGGTCGCGAACCGGCCGATCCTCAACGCGATGCTGAACGAGGCGCTCTCGACCGGGACGGTAGCCGAGTGGGTTGAGCGGCTCAGCAAGGCAGGAGTGGCCTGCGGGCCGATCTGGACCATCGGCCAGGCGCTCGAGAGCGAGCAGGTGAAGCACCTGGGCATCGTGCGCACGGTTCATCACGATCTGGCCGGCGACATCCCGCTGATCGGCCCGGCGGTCGATCTCTCGCTCACGCCGCCGGTCATCCGCCGGCCGCCGCCGCTGCTGGCGCAGCATACGGCCGAGGTGCTGCGAGAGCTGGGCTACGACGACCAGGAGATCGCGCGGCTCGCTGAGCAGGGAGCGATCACCCTCGGGCCAGTCGTTCGGGAGACCCCGGTGGCCGGGTAATGCATCCCCTGAGGGCGAGGGCGATCCTCGTCTCGCACGTCACACCGGCCTGCATCCCCGCCCTCGTGCAGCGCAACCCTCAGTTCGTACAGGCATTGACAGGCTGGACCGGGTGAGGTATCCTAAGGATGCTGAGCGCGAGAGCGCTCAGGCCGAAGATGCGGCGTGAGCTGTTCCGCCGCATTACTGTGTCTCCGGTGAGGGACACAGTACGAGATGTCCTCCGCGTGGAGGGCGTGCATCGGAACGACCGTGGAGGGTGGGTCGGTGGATACCGGAGGAGTCCCAGAACGCAGTACCTGCTCCACGGGCTGACCGGCTTGGGTGCCTCTGGCGTGACGGCATAGGCTCGCACCTCCGCGCCCCCGGTCAGTCCGGGGGCGACTTGTCAGTAGCGCGAACCTGGCAAGAAAGGAGGTGGGCCGATGCAGACCTTCATCCGCTACACCATCACTAACCAGGATGGGCGGCCGGTGATCCGGGCAGTGCCGGTGCCGCGCCGGATCGAGAGCTCGGCCATCGAGGCCGCACCGCCGGCCCAGGAGACCAAGGCCGAGCGGACTGAGCAGCCGCTCGTCCAGCGGATCCGGCGGTTCCGCCTGCTCGACATCCGGTAACGCTCATCATCAACACACTCGATGCGCCGACCCCCGCGGGCGACTACCCGGCGGGGGTCGTGGCATTTCTAGCTTCTAGAATAGCTGCACCCGACTCCGGCCTGGCCGGATCGCTGCTGATCAGGCCAGGCTCGCCAGCCCTCGTTCCAGGTCGTGCACTAAGTCCTCTGTCGCCTCGATCCCGACCGAGAGCCGCAGCAGGCTGTCGCCGATCCCCAGGGCGGCGCGCGCGGCCGGATCGACCGACCGGTGCGAGGTCGAGGCCGGGTGCACGATGGTGGTCGTCACCCCGCCTAGCGTCTCGGCGAAGCGGATCAGGCGCAGCGCGCGCACCAGCCGGGCGACCGCGGTGCGGCCGCCCTGTACCTCGAACGCCAGCATGCTCCCGTAGCCGTTCGCCAGCAGTCGCCGCGCCAGGTCGTGCTGCCGGTGGCCGGGCAGGCCGGGGTAGCTGACGCGCTCGACCGCCGGGTGCTCCGCCAGCCAGGTGGCGAGCGCCAGGGCGTTCCGGCTGCTCTGGCTCATCCGCAGTGGCAGGGTACGCAGGCCGCGCAAGATCAGCCACGCGTCGAACGGCCCGCCGATCCCGCCCATCCGGATCGCCTGCCGGCGCACCGGCTCCACCAGCTCCGACCGGCCTAGGACGGCGCCGCCGGAGACGTCGTGGTGACCGGCGATGAACTTGGTCGTGGAGTGGACTACCAGGTCGGCCCCGAGCTGAGCCGGCCGGCAGTGGTAGGGGGTAGCGAAGGTGCTATCGACCACCAGCAGCGCGCCGTGCCGGTGTGCCAGCTCGGCCAGCGCGGGCACGTCGTGGACCAGGAGCGTCGGGTTGGTCAGGATATCGACGTAGAGCATCCGAGCCGGCTGTCCCGGCCGCCGGAGGGCTGCCTCGACA
>BEIC01000123.1 GCA_002898875.1 bacterium HR26 | reverse complement strand
AAGCTGGCGACGGCACGAGCCTTCCAGTCCTGGACGGGCCATGGTGAGCACTTAGGCGAGCGAGCGCTCGGGGAAGAGGAGACTCCGCATTCCTCGAGATCGGGTTGACCGGACGATCGAGAGATCGCAACCAGAGGAAGGACACATCGGATGCGCATCGATGTTCATACCCACGTGCAGCCGCCGGAGTTCCTGGAGGCGCTGGTCGCCTCCGGCCGGTACGAGTGCCGGCAGGATGACGCTGGGCACATCGTCGTCCGTGAGAAGGGCGCTCGCTTCCTGACGACTACCCCGCAGATGCACAATCCGGCCCAGCGCGTCGAGGAGATGGACGCCTCGGGGATCGATGTGCAGATCATCTCGGTGACGACGCCGCAGGTCTACTTCCTCCAGGGGCAGGCCTGCATCGACCTGGCCCAGCGGTGCAACGACTACCTGGCGGAGGTGGTGCAGCAGTACCCGAACCGCTTCCGAGCGCTGGCGAGCGTCCCGTTAACCGCCGGGGCCGATGCGGCTGCTCGGGAGCTCGAGCGCTGCCTGGACGAGCTCCGCATGGTCGGCGTGCTGGTGGGCGCGAACATCGACGGCCGGCCGATCGACGCGCCGGAGTTCGCACCCTTTTACGAGGAGCTGAATCGCCGGGGCACCGTCATGTTCATCCATCCGATGGTGCCGGCCGGCGTCGAGGTGATGGCCGACTACGCGCTGGCGCCGCTCGTTGGCTTCATGATGGACACCACACTGGCGGTGGCGCGCCTGATCTTCTCCGGGTTCTTCGAGCGCTTCCCCAGGGTTCGGGTACTGGTGGGGCACTTGGGGGCTACGATCCCCTACCTCGCCGGGCGGCTCGACATCGGCTACCGGAGCTACCCGGATTGTCAGGGCATCCCTCATCCGCCGAGCGAGTACATCCGGCGGCTCTACCTCGATACGGTCTCGTTCCACGAGCCGGCGCTCCGCTGTGCACTGGAGACGGTGGGGCCGGATCGCATCGTCTTCGGCTCGGACTACCCGCACGTCATTGGCGACGTGGGGAGCGCCGTCCGGAGCTTCGAGGCGACTGTGCCGGCCGAGTCGCGCGAGCGAATCCTCGGCGGGACGGCCGCCGAGCTGTTCGGTCTGACAGCATAGGGTGAGGAGAGATGGCATGGCGAGGAAAGAGCTGCGTGGCTCGCTGGTGCCGCTGGTGACGCCGTTCAAGGGCGGCCAGTTCGACGAGCCGGCTTTCCGCGACTTGATCGAGTGGCAGATCGAGAGCGGCAGTCACGGCATCTCGGTGACCGGGTCCACCGGCGAGCCCTCGGCGCTCTCGCTGGAGGAGCGCGAGTATATCATCGAGACGGCGGTCAGAGCCGCGCGCGGGCGCGTGCCGGTGATCGCCGGCACCGGCAGCAACAACTTCGAAGAGACGCTGCGTCTCACCCGCTTCGCCGAGCGCGCCGGTGCCGATGCGGCGCTGGTGATCGTGCCCTACTACAACCGGCCCACGCAGGAGGGCCTCTACCGGTACTTCACCGCGCTGGCCGAGCAGGTCTCGATCCCAATCATCATCTACAACATCCCCGGTCGCACCGCTGTCAACATGGAGCCGGAAACGGTAGCGCGGGTGGCCCGCGAGCGACGCAACGTGATCGGCGTCAAGGAGGCGAACAAGGACTTCGAGCAGGTCAGCCGGCTGTTCGACCGCTGCGGGCGCGACTTCCTGGTCTACTCGGGCATCGAGGCGCTCTGTTTCCCGCTGCTGGCGCTCGGCGGCGCCGGCTACATCAGCGCTACCGGCAACGTGCTGCCGCGCCAGTGTGCCGAGCTCTACAACCTGGTCGTCGCCGGCAAGTGGCTGGAGGCGCGTGACCTCCATTACGAGATGCTGGCGATGAACGAGGCCCTCTTCCTGGAGACGAATCCCGGTCCGGTCAAGTACGTGCTGGGCCTGATGGGGAAGATCCAGCCCGAGCTGCGCCTGCCGCTGGTGCTACCCTCGGAGGAGAACCAGCGCACGCTACGGGCCGTCGCCGAGCGCTATGGCCTGATCCCGGCCGCGGCGCCGGCCGCCGGAAACGGAGCCGGCTGATGCGCACGGCACGCTTCATCGCCGATGGGCGGCTGCACACCGGCCAGGTCGTCGAGGACCGGCTAATCGACGAGAGCGGGCGGGCCCACCGCTTCGACGCGGTGGTCTGGCTTCCACCGGTCGAGCCGACCAAGGTCATCGGCCTGGTGCTCAACTACGCCGACCATGCCCGCGAGCTAGGGCTGGAGGCCCCGCAAGACCCGGTGCTCTTCTTCAAACCGTTGACCTCGCTGATCGGCCACCGCGCCCCGATCGTCTACCCGGCCGGGGTCGAGCGGCTGCACTACGAGGTCGAACTGGCCGTGGTGATCGGCCGGCGTTGCCGCAAGGTGCGTGCGGCCGACGCCTTCGGCGTGATCCGCGGCTACACGGTCGCCAACGACGTGACCGCGCGCGACTTCATCACCAACTACTTCCGTCCGCCGGTCAAGGCCAAGGGCTTCGACACCTTCGGCCCACTCGGCCCCTGGCTGGTCGAGGGGGAAGACCTCGATCCGGACAACCTGGAGCTGCGCGCCTACGTCAACGGCGAGCTGCGCCAGCGCGGCCACACCTCGCACCTGATCCACAAGGTAGCGGAGATCATCGAGTACGTCAGCTCGTTCATGACGCTGGAGCCGGACGACGTGATCATGACCGGCACCCCGGAGGGGATCTCCTTCGTCCGGCCCGGCGATGTGCTGCGGGTGGAGGTCGAGGGCGTCGGCGCGCTCGAGAACCCGATCGTGGCCGAGAACGAGCTGGAAGGAGACGGATCCTGATGACGACGGCCAGCTCTGTCCAGTACTCTGCACTGCGCGAGCAGGCCCTGGCGGCGGTCCGCACGGTCAGGAACTTCATCGACGGCGCGTTCACCGAGGGGCCGAGCGGCCAGACCTTCGAGTCGCTCGACCCGGCGACCAACGAGCCGATCGCAACGGTCTACAGCGCCGGGCCGGAAGGCGTGGAGCTGGCGGTCGCCGCCGCCCGGCGCGCCTTCGACGAGGGGCCCTGGCCGCGCCTGCCGGCGGCCGGGCGGGCCCGGGCGCTGCGCCGCATCGCCGAGTTGATCCGCCAACGGGCCGACGAGATCGCGGTGCTGGAGAGCACCGACACCGGCATCCCGATCAAGCAGATACGGGAGGCCCAGGTCCTGCGTGCTGCCGACAACTTCGACTTCTTCGCCGAGATGGCGACCCGGATCACCGGTGAGACCTATCCGGTGGACGACCTCTTCCTCAACTACACCGTGCGCCGGCCGGTCGGCGTGGCTGCGCTGATCACGCCCTGGAACACGCCTTTCATGCTGGAGACCTGGAAGGTGGCACCCTGCCTCGCCGCCGGCAACACCTGCGTGCTCAAGCCGGCGAGCTGGTCGCCGCTCTCGGCCTACAAGCTGGCCGAGATCATCCAGGAGGCCGACCTGCCGCCCGGGGTCTTCAACCTGGTCTACGGCTCCGGCGAGACGGTCGGCGAGGCGCTGGCGGCGCATCCAGGTGTCAACCTGGTCTCCTTTACCGGCGAGACCACGACCGGCAAGCGGCTGATGCGCGTCGGCGCCGATACCCTCAAGCGCTTCTCGATGGAGCTGGGCGGGAAGTCGCCGGTGATCGTCTTCGCCGACGCCGACCTCGAGCGGGCGCTCGACGCGACCGTCTTCGGCGTCTTCTCGCTCAACGGCGAGCGCTGCACCGCCGGCTCGCGGCTGATTCTGGAGCGCTCGATCTACGACGACTTCGTCGCCCGGCTGGTCGAGCGCGTGCGCGCGATCCGGGTCGGCGACCCGCTGGACCCGACGACCGAGGTCGGCCCGCTGATCCACAAGCGGCACCTGGAGCGGGTTATGGGTTACCTGGAGGTCGGGCAACGCGAGGGCGCCCGGCTGGTGGCCGGCGGGCGACGGCCAGATGACCCGGCGCTGGCCCGCGGCAACTACCTGCTGCCGGCGCTCTTCGTCGATGCCCGGCCGGAGATGCGCATTGCCCAGGAGGAGATCTTCGGCCCTGTCCTCACCGTCATCCCGTTCGCCGACGAGGAGGAGGCGCTGCGCATCGCGAACGGCGTGCGCTACGGGCTGGCCGCCTACCTCTGGACCTCCGACGTCACCCGGGCGACTCGCCTGGCGCCGGCCATCGAGTCCGGCATGATCTGGGTCAACTCCCAGAACGTGCGCGATCTGCGCACCCCCTTCGGCGGGATGAAGGAGAGCGGCATCGGGCGCGAGGGCGGTCACTACTCGTTCGACTTCTACACGGAGGTGAAGACGATCCACGTCGCGCTCGGCCGGCATCCCATCCCTCGGATGGGCGCCAGCGCGTAGCCGGAGGGATTGCCCAGGCCGCAGATGGTTGAGCGGTGCCCTCCCGCCCTTGGGATCGAGCCGGGCGAGGGGCAGGGCAGCCGGGAGTCGCTCGCGAACCGACCTTCCTCCGCTCACTCGATCGGCGCCGGGAAAGCAACCGGAGGATGCTAGCTACTGGGCAGGACATAATTGGAACCGAGCCGCGTTCGTCTCATCGTGATTGGAGGAGGCTATGGGCGCTCGCACCGGAGCGGAGTACCTCCAGGGGCTCAGGGAACGCCCGCGGGAGGTCTGGATCCACGGCGAGCGGGTGCTCGGCGACATCAGCGAGCATCCGGCTTTCAAGAACATCACGCGCAGCATCGCTGCTCTCTACGACATGCAGCACGACCCGTCGCTGCGCGACGAGATGACCTACGTCTCGCCGTCGAGCGGGGAGCGAGTGGGACTCTCCTTCATCCAGCCGCGCTCGCAGGACGACCTCAGGCGGCGTAGCGTCATGATGAAACGCTGGGCCGACTACTCCGGCGGCTTCATCGGCCGCTCGCCGGACTACCTCAACGCCGGCCTGGCGGCCATGGCCGCGGCCAGCGACTACTTCGCCCGCAACGACCCGCGCTTCGGCGAGAATATCAAGCGGTACTACGAGTACGTGCGCGAGCACGACCTCTGCCTGACGCACACGCTGATCACGCCGCAGGTCAACCGCTCGGCCGGCCCGGCGAAACAGGCGGACCCCTACATCGTGGCGCGGGTGGTCAAGGAGACCGATGCCGGCATTGTCATTCGCGGCGCTCGGATGCTCGCGACGCTCGGGCCGATCGCTGACGAGATCGAGGTGTTCCCGTCGACCGTGCTCAAGGGCTCTGAGGAGGACGCGCCCTACTCGTTCGCGTTCGCGATCCCCTGCGACACACCAGGGCTGAAGTTCCTCTGCCGGGAGAGCTTCGATTACGGACGTTCCCACTTCGACCACCCGCTCGGCTCGCGCTTCGAGGAGATGGACGCGGTGGTCGTCTTCGACGACGTGCTGGTTCCCTGGGAGCGGGTCTTCCTCTACCAGGATGTCCAACTCTGCAACGGCGTCTTCGCCGAGACGAACGCCGTGGTCCACATGGCGCACCAGGTGGTGGTCAAGAATGTGGCCAAGGCGGAGTTCATCTTCGGCATCGCTGCCAGTATCGCTGATAAGATCGGCATCGATGGCTTTCAGCACGTGCAGGAGAAGCTGGCCGAGCTGATCATGACCCTGGAGATGATGCGTGCCTTCCTGCGAGCTGCCGAGGCCGATGCGGCCATCGATCGCTGGGGGGTGATGACGCCGGCCTGGGCCCCGCTCAACGCGGCGCGCAATCTCTTCCCACGGCTCTACCCGCGGATGATCGAGATCATCCAGCAACTGGGCGCCAGCGGGCTGATGGCGCTGCCGACCGAGGCCGACATCCATGGGCCGATCGGGCCGCTGATCGACCGCTACCTGCAGGGGCGCAACGTGGATGCATACAATCGCGTCAAGCTCTTCCGACTGGCCTGGGACGCCTCGCTGAGCGCCTTCGGTAGCCGCCAGGTGCTCTACGAGCGCTTCTTCTTCGGAGACCCGGTCAGGATGGCCGGCGCGCTCTACACGAGCTACCCGAAGGAGCCGTACAAGGAACGCATCCAGGCGTTCCTGGACCGGGTCGAGCAGGAGGAGGCGGCGACCTCACCGGCCGCCGACGGCGAGTGAGGACGGAGCGCGGCGTGGGCTTCGCTGAACTGAGCCTGGACGCGGCGAGTTTCCGGCGGGTCATGGGCCTCTTCGCGACTGGCGTGGGGCTGGTCACGGCCCAGGCCGGCGCGCGGATGCACGGGATGACGGCGAACGCCATCACCTCGGTCTCGCTCGATCCGCTGCTGGTGCTCGTCTGCGTGGGCAAGCAGGCCCGCCTGGTACCGCTCCTGCGGGAGACCGGCTGCTTCGCTCTCAACTTCCTGGCGCGCGAGCAGGAGCTGGTCGCCCGACACTTCGCCGGGCAGGCGTACGACGGTCCACCACCGGAGATCCACTTCGAGCCGTGGCAGGGCGGCCCGCGACTGCGCGGGAGCCTGGCGGCGGTCGGGTGCCGGGTGGAGCAGATCGTCGATGCCGGCGACCACTGGGTGGTGATCGGACGGGTGGTGGCACTGGCGGAGGGCGCGAGCGAGGCCGAGCCGCTGCTCTACTACCGCGGGCGCTACCGCTGGCTTGCCGCACTCGAGGAGACGCCGCCACGGGAGGCGCCCGATCTGCTGACCAGCGTCGGCGCCGCGCTCTACTACGACGAGGCCGGCGAGCCGGAGCCGCCGCTCGACTGGGGTTGATGCCCCTCGCGCGTTGCTCCTGGCTGCCCGAGGTGATGGATACCGAGGATGCGGTGACTGGAACGGTCAGGATGGATCGAGAGGAGGGAGGCATCCAATGCCTCGCCAGCAGCGTCCCTTCACCGTGCTGAAGACCGGCCACGTCGAGCTGCGCGTGACTGACCTGGAGCGGGCGCGTGCCTTCTACGTGGATCTGCTCGGCTTCGTCGAGACCGAGTGCGATGGGAGTCACCTCTACCTGCGCGGGCTGGAAGAATGGGAGCATCACAGCCTGGTCCTCCGGCAGGCGCCCTCGCCGGGCCTGGGGCACATCGCCTACCGGGTGGCCGGGGAGGAGGACCTGGACGAGCTGGCGCGGCTGGCGCGCGACCGTGGCTTGCCGACCCGCTGGGTGGGGCCGGGCGAGGAGCGGGGCCAGGGGCGAGCGCTACGCATCCAAGACCCGCTGGGCTTTCCGGTCGAGTTCTATCACCAGGTGGAGCGAGTCGAGCGGTGGCTTCAGCGCTTCCATCTCTACCGCGGCGCGCAGGTGATGCGGATCGACCACGTCAACCTGCACACGCCGGATGTCCAGGCCGGGCAGGACTGGTATGCGGGCGTGCTCGGCTTCATGGTCTCGGAGTACACCGAGACGGAAGAGAAGCCGCCGCGCCTCTGGGCCACCTGGCTGCACCGGAAGCAGAACGTCCACGACGTGGCGTTGATGACCGGTCCTGGGCCGCGGCTGCACCATGTGGGCTTCTGGCTGCCGGAGCCGACCTGTGTCCTGCGCGCCGCCGATATCCTGGCCGCGGCCGGCTTCGAGGCTGCCATCGAGCGCGGGCCGGGCCGTCACGGCATCTCTAACGCGATGTTCCTCTACCTGCGCGACCCCGACGGCAACCGGATCGAACTGTACACCTGCGACTACCTGATCCCGGACCCCGACTTCGAGCCGATCCGCTGGGCGCTGAACGATCCCAAGCGCCAGACCTACTGGGGGCACGCGGCGCCGAAGAGCTGGTTCGACGAGGCGTCGCTCGTCGAGACGTTCGACGGCGCGGGATTCATGGAGACCCGGCGTCCGGAGCTGGCCGATCGCCCGGCGCACGTGGGCCACTGAGGGCGTGCCTCACAGCTCGCACTGGCTCGCCCTGCGGCGTCGCACGAGCAGGTAGAGTCCCATGCCCAACGCCGCCAGGACGAGGACGACGACCAGGTTGGAGTATGTCTCGATCCAGTAGCTGACCCGTTCCCAGTTCTCTCCGAGCAGCCACCCTGCTCCGATCAGCATGGT